>NZ_JAWOAI010000048.1:0-31393 GCF_033194735.1 Streptomyces sp. W16 | reverse complement strand
CGCGGTCGCGCGACGCGACGCCACGAGATCGGCCGCCACGATCGGGCCGACGCCGAGGCTCTTGAGCCGGCCGATCGCCGACAGAGCGATGGCGCCGCAGCCGATGACCAACGGCGCCTCGCTCGCGGACAGTTGGGCACGGGACGCGGTCGACCAGCCGACCGAGATCGCGTCGGCGACACACACGATCTCGCTCGGCAGGTCCGACACCACGACCCGGGTGATGGCCTCGGTCAGCAGGAACAACTCGCCGAATCCGCCAGGTGCTTCGGGGCTCTGACCGATGATCCTGCGCCCGCCCGGAGTGGCCAGTACGGGCAGCGAACTCACCCGCGTCCCGACCGGGATCCGCCGCTCGGTGCCGGGGCCGTAGTCCACGACCTCGGCGCAGTACTCGTGACCCATCACGATGTCGACGTCCTGGTCGTAGGTCGACATCCCGCTGTCGTCGTCGGCGCCCGCCTCCGGATGGTCCATGAAGTGCAGATCCGACGCGCAGATCCCGCACGCCAGTGAGCGGACGAGGAGTTGACCAGGTCCGGGGACCGGATCGTCGGCGCTCCGCGCCTCGACCGTCCCGCCGCGCAGCACAGCAGCACGCATCAGACCCTCCTTCGATCTTCGAAGTCCGTCCCCTTCGGACTGTAGCCACACAGCGGGAATTACAGAAGACGGTCTCCTATAATTGGCGGGACATGGCCCGGTCACTAGAATCACCGGCATGGCAGAACCGCGCCGCGCCCCGGGCCGTCCACGTGACACGAGCATCAACGAACGTGCGCTCGCGGCAACGCGGGAACTGCTCGTCCAGCGCGGCTTCGACGCGACGACGATCCAGGCGGTGGCCGAGCACTCGGGCGTGCACGCCTCCGCCATCTACCGCCGCTGGCCCTCGCGTATCGAGCTGATCGAGGAGGCCACGTTCCCCGGGCTCAGCCCGCTGAGCGTCCATCCGACAGGGGATCTCCGACGGGACCTCCGCCGGTTCGTCCGCGCCTACTTGGCGGCCTTCGGCGCACCTGCGGCCCGTGCCGCCGCGGCCGGTCTCTTCGCGCACTCCCAGACGTCGAACCGCCCCCGGCCGCCGGAAATGCTGCTGCGCGTGTCGGCGCGACCGCAGTTCCGGGACATTCTGCGCGCCGCGCCGACCGGGACCGTCGACCCCGCCGTGGACCCGGACGACGTCTTCGACATGCTCCTCGGCGCCGTACTGACCCGCACCCTCCTGTCCACGGTCACGGCCCGCAACCGTCCCGTCGAGCGCACGGTCGACATGATCCTGCGGATGCTACGACCCCTCGACGGGCCGGTCTGACGAACTCGGGCGACCGGCCCCGCCGTAGACCTCAGCGGCGCTCGTCGCGGAACACCTTCCCGCCCTTCATCACGAACCGGACGTCCGCCATCACGGAGACGTCCTCCAGCGGATTGCCGGGCACCGCGATCAGATCGGCGAGCAGGCCCTCCGCGATACGGCCCCGGTCGTCGGCGTCGATCAGCTCCGCCGCGTTGACCGTCGCCGCCTGGAGTGCCTCCAGGGGAGTCATCCCGCGGTCGACCAGGGCGATCAGCTCCTGTGCGCCGCGGCCGTGCGGAATCGCCGGCGCGTCCGTGCCCAATGCCATCCGGACCCCCGCCTTCCCGGCCCTGGACACCACCGTCTTCGCCCGGGGGAAGATCTCGGCGGCCTTCTCCACCAGTTCGGGCGCGGCACGGGACATGTCCATCCCATCGATGAGAGCGGTGGTCGGCACCAGGAAAGTGCCCCTCTCCGCCATCAGCGCGAGGGTGTCGTCGTCGAGCAGGAAGCCGTGCTCGATGCAGTCGATGCCCGCCTCCACCGCCGAGCGGACGGCGTCGGCCCCATGGGTGTGGGCCGCCACCTTCAGTCCGCGCCGGTGGGCCTCGTCGACGATGGCGCGCAGTTCCTCGTCGGAGTAGTGCTGCGCGCCGGGGGTGCCGGTGTGCGACATCACGCCCCCGGACGCGCAGACCTTGATGAGCCGTGCCCCGTGCTTGATCTGGTACCGGACGGCCTTGCGCACCTCGTCGACACCGTTGGCGATGCCCTCTTCCAGGGAGAGAGGCATGATTCCGGGCGCGTACGCAGCGAACATCGTGGGGTCCAGATGCCCGCCGGTGGGCGTGATGGCGTGTCCGGCCGGGACGATGCGCGGGCCGTCGATCCAGCCGGCGTCGATGGCCTTGGCCAGCGCGACGTCCAGCAGATATCCGCCCGTCTTCACGAACAGTCCGAGATTGCGGACCGTGGTGAAGCCCGCGCGCAGGGTGCGCCGGGCGTTGCCCACCGCGCGGAGCATCCGCAGCGGTGGGTCGTCCTGGACGGGGGAGAACGCGAGCGTCTCTCCCCGGCCGCCCATCAGAAGATTGACCTCCATGTCCATGAGACCGGGCAGAAGGGTCACGTCACCGAGATCGAGAACCTCGTTCTCGCCGTCGTCATCGCCGCCGCGTGTGATGCGGTCGCCGTCGATCGTGACCAGGCCCGGTGCCTCGAACTCGCCCGTCTCCACGTGCAGTACACGCGCCGCTCTGAGCGTGAGCACGACCGGTCAGACCTTCGGCTCGACGACGAGGTCCATATAGGCGGCCCCGCTGTCCGGCACCCGGGCCTGCTTCCAGACCTCCACCGGGAACGACACGTTCACCAGGGAGAACATCAGGAGCAGCAAGTTGCGCTCCTGCTCCGGGAGTTCGGTGAGCTGGAACTTGTCGAGATGGTCGGAGGCCTGTTCGAGGAGCGGGAACGCGGCGTCGTAGAACGCCTGCATCTCCTCCATGGAGCTGGCCAGGCGCTTGCTGTAGCGATCGCGCTCGGACTCCAGGACCCACTCGCTGAACGGTTCGAGTGCCGCGAACTCACTGGGCAGCATCGGTGTGCTCCTTGACGTAGTCGGCGACCGTCTTGTGCAGATGGCGGAGCAGCAACTCCTGGTCGCAGAGCGGGAAATCGGTGACGACCCGGCTCTTGAGCATCGTCTGGGTGGCCTCCAGCGTGTTGCCGTCCTGGAGGGCGTACTCCTTGAACGTCACCGCCGCCAGCTCCTGCTTGAGCCGCTCGCGCGCCGTCTTGGCGGGCACGAAATACAGGTTGGCCTCGAAGATGTGCTTGTCCACCGCCGTCGGCCAGTAGTGGTACGTCAGGTACCAGCCGGGCTTCCAGATCAGCAGGGTCATGTTGGGGAAGAACTCGAAGGAGTCGTTGCCCCACGCGCGGTGCCGGCCCGGGTTGAGTCCCGTCGGCAGGTTGTCCAGGCCCTCGATGTCGGGTGCCTCCCACGGCCCGAACAGGCCGCTGCGCAGGACGCGTTCGATGGGTTTGACGATGGTCAGGTCCTTGGGCGGCGACATGCCTCCCCAGGAGGAGATCATCGAGTGCGGGGGGTGGATCTCGTAGTGCAGCGCCTCGTAACCGACGTTGAAGAGCTTGTCGGCCTCGTCCTTGACGGCCTGCTTCATGTGCAGGACGGGCGCGTGGTAGAACTCCGCGAACGCGTCGATGAACAGCTTCCAGTTGCTGCCGATCTCCGCCTTGTACGTGAAGACCTCGGTCATCTCGTGGAAGGGGTAGCCCTCAAGTCCCTTGGCGAACTCGCCGAGATACTCCTTCAGCGGCTGCGCGTTCGGGTCCAGGTTGACGAAGATGAACCCCTCCCAGACCTCGCAGCGGACCAGCTTGAGGCCGTAGTCCGCCTTGTCCAGGTCGAAGAACTCCTTCTCCTGCTGGACGAAGGTCAGATCGCCGTCGAGGCTGTAGCGCCAGGCGTGGTACTTGCAGGTGAACTGGCGGCAGGTGCCCTTGACTTCCTCGCCCGGGTAGTCGTTCCACACGAGCTTGTTGCCGCGGTGGCGGCAGACGTTGTGGAAGGCGCGGATCTCCTTGTCCTTGCCCCGCACGATCACCAGTGAGGTGTCGGCGACGGCCAGCTCCTTCGTGAAGTAGCTGCCGACTTTGGGGACTTGCTCGACCCGGCCGACGTTCAGCCAGGTCTTCTTGAAGATCGCCTCCTTCTCGGCCTCGTAGTACGCGGGGTCGATGGAGTCCTCGTAGTTGACCGGGCTGGTGCCCAGCTCGGGGTAGTTCTCGGTCCAGCTCCCGGCCTCGGGCTTGGCGAAGTGTGGCATGGGATCACCCCTCTCGCTTGTGAGAATACCATTCTCGTTTTGGGAAACTGAAGTTCTCTTCCGAGATCGCAGGGTCGAGTGCCACACCGAAGGTGTTGAGGGCCATCGTGAGCATCGTGTAGGCGCCGATGGTGAACACCAGGTCCATGAGCTGGCGTTCGTCCAGGTCGACGGCGAGCGCCGCGTAGGTCGCGTCCGACAGGCCCGAGTCGGTGTCCAGTTCGTCCACCGCCCGGTTGAGCAACGTGTCGGCGTCCGTGCGGACTTCCTCGATCTCGTCCTCGGTCACCCCGGCCTTCCGGCCGATCAGGACGTGACTGGCCCACTCGTACCTGCTGCCCCGCCGCCAGGCCACCCGCATCACGGCCAGTTCGCGGACGCGCACCGGCAGGGTCGAGGTGTTGAGGTGCATGTTGAACGTCAGGAACGCCCGGGCCAGGGCGGGATGCCGCTGGAAGATCCCCAGGACGTTGGCCTGCGGCAGCTTCCGGGGATGGTTGATGACCGAGAACAGGTCGTGGTCCCACTCTTCGTACGGCAGCGGTGAGATGCGGACGCCGTTCTCGGCGGCGGCTTCGCCGTTCTCGCTCATGTGTTCCGCCCGCCGTTCACGCCGAGGATCTGGCCGGTGATGTAGCCGGCCTCCTCGGAGGCGAGGAAGGCGCAGGCCGCGGCGATGTCCTCGGGGCGCCCGACACGCCGTACCGGAGTGCGCTGGATGTGCTCCTCGACCGTCCCGCCGAGCAGTTGGCGCTCCTCGGAGCGGCGCAGCATGGGTGTGTCGATGAAGCCGGGCGGCACCGCGTTCACGGTGATGCCCTGCGGGCCCAGCTCCAGGGCCAGCGCCTTGGTCAGTCCGTTGACCGCCGACTTGGCGGCCACGTAGTGCGTCATGAACGGCTGGCCGGACTGTGCGCTGGACGAGGAGATGTTGACGATGCGCCCCCAGCCGGCCTCCACCATGTCCGGCAGGACGGCCTGGACGCAGTGGAAGACGCCGTTGAGGTTGACGTCGATCACCCGCTGCCAGGCCTCGAAGGTGAGGTTGGCGAAGCGCTTGTAGCCCTCCATCCCGGCGGCGTTGACCAGGACCGTGACCGGACCGAGCCGCTCCCGGATCTCGGTCAGTGCCTCGTCCACCTGGGCCCGGTCTGAGACGTCGGCCTTTCGGGAGAAGCCCCTGTCGGACGGATTGAGGTCGAGGGTGGCGACCTGGAGACCGTCGGCCTCCAGGCGCTGTGCGATGGCTTGTCCGATGCCGGAGCCGCCGCCTGTGACGAGGGCTGTCCTCATGCCGGAACCCCCTTCGTCTCGATCATGAAAATCTCCCTTCCAGATTTGAGAAGCGTATTCTCGTCTCCGGTGCTTCCGGAAGTCCCGCGCAGGCGGGGGCTGTTCGTCAAGGTCCGTGGGCCTGTCAGCAACCGGTCAGGATCACATTCTCGCTGCCGGATGGTTGATTCGCGTATAAGGAGAATGTAGTTTCCGCTTCATTGGAGCAAGCCGCCCATCCATGCGAGGAGAACAGGATGCGGTTCCAGGACAAGGTGGCGATCGTCACCGGAGCGGGACAGGGAATCGGCGAGGACTACGCCCGGGCGCTGGCCGCCGAGGGAGCACGGGTCGTGGTCGCCGACATCAACGAGGAGCAGGGACAGCGGGTCGCCAAGGAACTCGACTCCGCGCTCTTCGTCAAGGTCGACGTCGGAGACCCCGCCTCGGCCGACGCGCTGGCCGCCGCCACCGTCGCCGAGTTCGGCCGCATCGACTACCTGATCAACAACGCCGCGATCTACCACAGCATGCGGCGCGAGGGCCTGACCACCGTCGACCTCGACTACCTCAACCGCTTCATCCAGGTGAACCTGATGGGCGCCCTCTACGTCACCCGGGCCGTCGTCCCGCACCTGACCGAGGGCAGCGCGATCGTCAACCAGTCCTCCGCCGCCGCCTACATGGCCAGCGGCTACTACGGCTTGGCCAAGATCGGCATCAACCACCTCACCGCGTCCCTCGCCGCCGAACTCGGCGGCCGGGGCATCCGCGTCAACGGCATAGCCCCCGGCCCCACCGACACCGAGGCCACGGCCACCGTCGTACCGGTCGAGTTCCAGGAGCGGATGACGCAGGCCCTGGCCATCAAACGGATGGGCACGCCCGGCGACCTCACCCCCACCGTGCTGTTCCTGCTCTCCGACGACGCCGGCTGGCTGACCGGCCAGACCATCAGCGTGGACGGCGGACAGGTGGTGAGGCTGTGACCCGCCTGCTCATCAACGGCCAACTCGTCGACGCGGAGCGGACGTTCCCCTCCCTCAACCCCGCCACCGGCGAGGTCTACGGCCACGCCCCCGAGGCCACCACCGCCCAGGCCGAAGCCGCCGTAGCAGCGGCTCGCGCCGCCTTCGACACCACCGCCTGGTCCACCGACGTACAGCTGCGCATCCGCTGTCTCGACCAGCTGCACCAGGCGCTCACCGACCACGTCGAGGAGCTGCGCGAGCTGACCATCGCCGAGGTCGGCGCGCCCCGCATGCTCACCTACGGGCCCCAACTCGACGACCCCGTCAAGCTGGTGCGGTTCTACGCCGACCTGCTGCGCAAGTACCCGCTCACGGAGGAACTGGGCGAGGTCGAGATCAGGGGCCAGCGCCACCGCCGTTGGGTGGAGAAGGAGGCCGCCGGAGTCATCACCGCGATCATCGCGTACAACTACCCGAACCAACTGGCCCTCGCCAAGCTCGCCCCCGCGCTCGCCGCCGGCTGCACGGTCGTCCTCAAGGGCGCCCCGGACACCCCGCTGACCACCCTGTTCCTCGGTCAACTCATCGCCGAGCACACGGACTTCCCGCCCGGCGTGGTCAACGTCCTCACGTCCTCCGGTGCCGACGTCGGCGAGACGCTCACCACGCACCCCGACGTCGACATGATCACCTTCACCGGTTCCACCGCGACCGGCCGCCGCATCATGGAGGCGGCGAGCCGCACGGTGAAGAAGGTCTTCCTGGAACTCGGCGGCAAGTCCGCCATGATCGTCCTGGACGACGCGGACTTCGCCACCGCCGCCATGTTCGCGGCCGGCACCATCTGCTCGCACTCCGGGCAGGGTTGCGCGCTCACCTCCAGGCTGCTCGTGCCCCGGGAGCACCACGACGAGCTCGTCGAGAAGGTGGCGGCGGGCCTCGCCCGCATTCCGCTCGGCGACCCCGCCGACCCGAAGACCTTCGCGGGCCCGCTCATCAGCGAGCGCCAGCGCGAGAAGGTCGACGGGATGGTGAAGAGGGCCGTCGCGGCAGGCGCGAACCTCGTCACCGGTGGCGAGAAGGTCGATCCCGGCTTCTTCTACAGGCCGACTCTCCTCAGCAACGTCGACCCGGACAGCGAGATCGCCCAGGACGAGGTCTTCGGACCCGTGCTCGTGGTGATTCCGTACGACGACGATGACGACGCCGTCCGCATCGCCAACAACTCCATCTTCGGCCTCTCCGGCGGGATCCAGAGCGGCGACGACGAGCGGGCCATCGCCCTCGCCCGCCGGATCCGCACCGGCACCTTCAGCATCAACGGCGGCAACTACTTCGCTGCGGACGTCCCGTTCGGCGGCTACAAGCAGTCGGGCATCGGCCGGGAGAGCGGCGTGCCCGGGCTTGAGGAGTTCCTGGAGTACAAGTCCTTCGCGGTCGTGGTCCGGTCATGATGCCGCTCGAAGGCATCCGCGTCCTCGAAGTCGCCATGTACGGCTTCGTGCCCTCGGCGGGAGCCGTCCTCTCCGACTGGGGAGCGGATGTCATCAAGGTCGAGCACGCCGTTACCGGCGACCCGCAACGCGGCCTGCGCCAGACCGGCACGATGCGGGTCGAGGGCGACCCCAACCCCAACGTCGAGCACGCCAACCGCGGCAAGCGCAGCCTCGGCCTCGACATCTCCCGACCCGAGGGAAAGGAGGTGCTCTACGACCTCGCCCGGCGCGCGGACGTGTTCCTGACCAGCTTCCTGCCCGGTCACCGGGAGCGGTTCGGCATCGACGTCGACGACATCCGTGCCGTCAACCCCCGGATCATCTACGCCCGGGGCAGCGCCTTCGGACCGCGCGGAGCGGAAGCGCGGAAGGGCGGCTACGACATGACGGCGTTCTGGTCCCGCGCCGGCACCGCCGCGAGCATCACCCCTGAGGGCACCGACGGCATCATCAACCCGCCTTCACCGGCCTACGGCGACACCATCTCCGGCACCAACCTCGCCGGCGGGATCGCTGCCGCGCTCCTGAAGCGCGAGCGCACCGGTGAACCGTCGGTCGTGGACGTCTCGTTGCTCGGCAGCGGACTGTGGGCGATGGGCCACGCCACCGCGCTGTCCCTGCACCTCGGCAAGCCCTGGATCCCGCCGCCCGTCGGCACCCACGGCTCGCCGACCAACCCGCTGTCCGGGCTGTACGAGACCTCCGACGGCCACCATCTGGCGTTCGTCATGATGCAGCCCGGCAAGTTCTGGGCCGATGTGTGCCGGCACATCGACCGCCCCGAACTCGCCGACGACCCCCGCTTCGACACGGCCGAGAACATCGCGGCCAACACGGCGGAGGCCGTCAAGATCCTGCGCGAGGTCATCGCCACCCGCACCCTCGCGGAGTGGAGCAGTCGCTTCACCACCCTGGCCGGGCCGTGGGCCCCGGTGCAGGACTCCCTGCAAGTGGGCGACGACCCGCAGATCAGAGCGAACGAGTACCTCCTGCAGGCAGGAGAACTCGAACTGGTCGCCAGCCCCGTGCAGTTCGACGTGCACGCCCCACAACTCGGGCCCGCACCCGAGTTCGCCGCCCAGACCGAGGAGATCCTCCTCGAACTGGGCCTGGACTGGGACCGCATCATCGCGCTCAAGGCGGCGGGCGCGGTCACCTGATCACCCGACAGCGGGATTCATTCTCAACGAGGAGAACCGATGAGACGCTTGCTCATCCCCGCGCTCGTCCTGGCCCTCGCGGCCGCGGCCGGATGCTCCGGCCGCACCAAGTCCGCGGACACCAGCAGCCCTTCCACCACCGGAGCCGCCGACACGGCCAGCGCCGACTTCGGCACGCTGAAGTCGGTGTGCGGCAAGGGGGCGGCCAAGACCGTCACCAGCCAGGGCGTCACCAGCTCCGAGATCAAGGTCGGCGTCTTCAGCGACGTCGGGTTCACCAAGAACCCGGAGTTCGAGAACGCGGCGAAGGTCTTCACCTCCTGGTGCAACGCCGCAGGCGGCATCAACGGACGCAAGATCACACCTGAGACGCACGACGCCCAGCTCATGCAGGTCAACCAGCAGATGATCTCGGCCTGCCGCAGTGACTTCTTCGAGGTCGGCGGCGGCGCCGCCCTCGACGGCCTGGGCGTCAAGACCCGACTGAAGTGCCTGCTCCCCGAATTCCCGGCGCAGGTCACCTCCGAGGTCGGCGCCGACCTCCAGGTGATGACACAGGGCGCCTCGTCCGGGTACGCGCCCTACGCCGGCTACTACTCCTGGCTGCTCAAGGAGGCCTACCCGTCGTCGGCGGGCGCCGTCGGCATCATCACCGGAGACGTGCCCGTCACCAAGGTCATCGCGGCCCAGGACAAGGAAGTCCTCACCGCGCTGGGCGGCAAGGTCACCTACTCCGACCTCTACCCCGCACAGGGCGTGTCCGACTGGACGCCATACGCGCAGTCCATCAAGACGAAGAAGGTCAAGGGACTCGTCTTCCTGGGGGACTTCACCCAGCTGGCGAAGCTGGAGCAGGCGCTCACCAACATCGACTACAAGCTCGACTGGGTCGACGCCAACAACAACGCCTACGGCCCCGCGTTCCTCAAGCTCGCCGACACCGCGTTGAGCAGCCAGACCAACTTCGCCAGCATCGACGGGACTTACCCGCTGGAGAAGGAGGCCGACAACCCGGCGACCAAGGAAATGGTCGCCCTGTTCAAGAAGTACGCGCCCGACGCGCAGATCACCCTGCCCGCCGTGCACGCCTTCTCCACCTGGCTGCTGTTCGCCACCTCGGCCCGCGACTGCGCCGAACTGACCCGCAGTTGTGTCCTGGCCAACGCCAAGAAGCAGACCGAGTGGACCGGCGGAGGGCTCCAGGCCCCGGTGAACCTCTCCTCGCCCGACGAGCCCGTGAAGTGCTTCAACGTCGAGAAGGCCACCACCAGCGGCTGGGTCCCCGCCGACTTCAAGCCGACCGACGGTGCCTACCGCTGCGACGCGCCCGTCTACAAGTACAAGGGCAACTACGGCAAGCCGCCGACGCTGGCGGACGTCGGCAAGTCGCCGGCCGACCTCAAGTAGCCACGCCACGCCACCCGTTCACCACGGTGTTCATCACGGCGTTCACCACGGCAGGAAGGAAGGACCGTGAAGGTACGAGTCGACCCGGAGCGCTGTCAGGGCCACACGCTCTGCGCGATGCGCGCTCCGGACACCTTCGAGCTCAGCGAGATCGACGGGCACTCCTCGGTCGTCGAGGAAGAAGTCCCCGCCGACCAGGAGGAGGCCGTCCGCGAGGCGGTCCTGTCCTGTCCGGAACGGGCGATCTCCCTCATCTCCTGACCCCACCTCAGCCACCGAGCGGGAGAGGACTCCGCATGACCACGGAAGACGCGGCCGTCGACGACGACGGCGGCCGCAAGCACCCCCAGGTGCACTTCGACCGGCACACCCCCGACTACCGCGACCGGTTCGAGGACATCACCCACGAGCTGCACGGGCAGTGCCCGATCGCCTGGACGGAGACCCACGGCGGCCACTGGGTCGCCAGCGGCAACCGTGAGGTCTTCGAACTCGCGAGGTCCGCCGAGTTCCTCTCCAACGACCATGATGTGAAGGGGGAGCGGCGCGGCTACAAGGGCATCTCCATCCCCCCGCCGCCGCGCGCCAGCGAGGCCCAGGGCGGCTTCCTGGAGATGGACCCGCCGGACCAGCGCTACTACCGGCAGACCCTCAACCCGTATCTGTCGCCGGCGGCGATCCAACGCTGGATCCCGTTCGTCGACGAGGTCGTGCGCGCCAGCATCGACGAGAAGATCGAGTCCGGGCACATCGACTTCGTCGACGACCTCGCCAACATCGTCCCCGCCGTGCTCACCCTGGCGATGATGGGCATCCCGATCGAGCGCTGGACCATCTACAACGAACCCGCCCACGCCTCCGTCTACACACCCCCCAACTCCCCTGACAGAGAAAGGGTGTTGGACCTCAGCCGCAAGATGGGCATGGACCTCATGGGCCAGCTCATGGAGATCCGCAAGGCGCCCCGCCCCGGCCTGGTGGACGCGCTGGTCCGCGCCGACCTCAACGGCCGCACCCCGGACGACGGCGAACTCCTGGGCGTACTCGCCCTGTTGATCGGCGGCGGCTTCGACACCACCACCGCCCTCACCGCCCACGCCCTCGAATGGCTCTCGCGGAATCCAGAGGAACGCGACCGGCTCAGCCGCGACCGGAAGACCCTGCTGGACTCCGCGACCGAGGAGTTCCTGCGCTTCTACACCCCGGCCCCCGGCGACGGACGTACCTTCTCAGCCGACTGCGAGATCGCCGGCACCGAGTTCAAGGAGGGCGAACGCCTCTGGCTCTCCTGGGCGATGGCCAACCGGGACCCGTCCGTCTTCCCCGACCCCGACACGATCGACATGGAACGCAAGGGCAACCGGCACAGCAGCTTCGGCCTCGGCATCCACCGCTGCATCGGCTCGAACGTGGCCCGCACGGTGTTCAAGCGGATGGTGACGGCCGTACTCGACCGGATGCCCGACTACCGGTGCGACCCCGAAGGCGCCGTGCACTACGAGACCATCGGCGTCATCCAGGGCATGCGCCACCTCCCGGCGACCTTCACTCCCGGCGAGCGGCTCGGCGCCGGACTCGACGAGACCCTCGTCGAACTCCAGAAGGTCTGCGACGAACAGCGCCTCGCCGAACCGGTCACCGTCCGCAAGTCCAAGGCCCGGATCGACACATGACGGACAGTCAACGCCTGGGCCCGGTGGTCACGGAGGAGAACGAGTTCTTCTGGACCTCCGGCGCGGACGGCCGGCTGCGGCTGACGGAGTGCGGGTCCTGCGCGGCCCTCATCCATCCGCCGCAGCCGGTCTGCCGGTACTGCCACGGCCACGACATGGGCGTCCGAGCCGTCTCCGGCCGTGCGACGCTGATCGGCTTCACCGTCAACCACCGCTTCGCCCTGCCCGGCCTGCCCGCGCCCTACGTCGTGGCGCAGGTCGCCATCGAGGAGGACCCCCGGGTCCGTCTCACCACCAACGCCGTCCAATGCACCGCGGACGAGCTGGCGTTGGGCATGCGGATGGAGGTCGTCTTCGAACAGGTCGAGGACGCCTGGCTGCCCTTGTTCCGCCCGGCACGCGAACGCCCGGCGACGGACCCCCTGCCGCTCGCCGAGGTCGAGACCCACCAACTCGCCCGTCGCGTACGGCCGATGGTGACCACGGAGAAGTTCGAGGACAAGGTCGCGATCACCGGCATCGGCATGTCGGAGATCGGCAGGCGCCTGATGGTCCCGCCGGTGTCGTTGACCGTCCAGGCCTGCCAACGCGCGATCGCCGACGCCGGCCTCACCATCGAGGACATCGACGGCCTTGCCACCTACCCCGGCGCCGGCCCCTACGGCGGCTTCGGCGAAGGCGGAATCACCGCACTGGAGTCCGCCCTCGGCCTCGAACCCACCTGGTACAACGGCGGCGGAGAGACCTTCGGCCCCGGCGGCTCACTCATCTCCGCGATGCTCGCCGTCGCGGGCGGCCTGGCCCGCCATGTGCTGTGCTTCCGTACGGTCTGGGAGGCGTCGTACGGCGAACTCGTGCGCCGCGGCCGGATCGCGCAGGACCCACCGCGCAGACTGGACGGCTGGATGAAGCCCTTCGGAGCGACCTCGGCCGCGCACACCCTCGCCCAGAACGCGCAACGCCACTTCCACCGCTACGGCACCACCCGCGAGACCCTCGGCTGGATCGCCCTCAACCAGCGCGCCAACGCGGCACTCAACCCCACGGCGGTCTACCGCGACCCGCTGACCATGGACGACTATCTGGGCGCCCGCCCGATCACCACCCCGTTCGGTCTCTACGACTGTGACGTCCCCTGCGACGGAGCGGTCGCCGTGATCGTGTCGGCCGTCGACGCGGCCCGGGACCTCGCCCAACCGCCCGTGCTGGTGGAGGCGGTCGGCACCCAGATCCTGGAACGCCTCGAATGGGACCAGAGCACGCTGACCCATGAGCCCCAAGTGCTCGGCCAGTCCGCCCACTTGTGGTCACGCACCGCGCTGCGTCCCGAGGACGTCGACGTCGCCGAACTCTACGACGGCTTCACCTTCAACTGCCTTTCCTGGCTTGAGGGGTTGGGGTTCTGCGGCATCGGCGAGGCCAAGGACTTCCTGGACGGAGGAAAGAACATCGCACGGGACGGCGTACTGCCACTGAACACCCACGGCGGACAGCTCTCCCACGGCCGCACCCACGGCATGGGACTGGTCCACGAGGCCATCACCCAACTGCGCGGCGCGGCCGGGCCACGGCAGGTACCCGGCGCCCGGGTGGCGGTGGCGAGCAGCGGCGGACTCACCCCGAGCGGCGTGATCCTCTTCCGGGCGGACGGATGAACTTACGTACCACAGAGGTCGTTTCGCGCGTCGTCGACATCGACGGCGTCCCCATGTCGGCGCTGCTGTGCGAGGCCCGCGAACCGCGCGCGGTCCTAGTCGCGCTGCACGGGGGAGCGGTGACCTCCCGCTACTTCGACTACCCCGACCAGTCCCGCCTGTCCCTCCTGCGCACCGCGGCGGCACTCGGCTTCACCGTCGTCGCCATAGACCGTCCGGGATACGGCAGTTCGGCCCCGTACAGCGAGGGCATGGCTTCCCCGGCGCGCCGCGTCGACCTCGCCTACGGAGCGGTGGACCGACTGCTCGCCTCACGTCCGCGCGGAGCGGGACTGTTCCTCTGGGCGCACTCGATCGGCTGCGCCCTGGGCGTGCACATGGCCGGCGACGAACGCCGGAACGACCTTCTCGGTCTGGAGATCGCCGGTACCGGACGCCACCACGCGCCCGGCGCCGTCGAGATCCTCGACTTCCGACGACGTGACCCGGCCGTGCCGAGACGGTCCGGACCCGGCCTGCGCGACCTCCTGTGGGAGCCGTCGCGCCTGTACCCGGACGAGGTCATCGGCGCCCCTCGTATCCAGTCCCCGGGTCCGCCGTACGAGTCCACCGTCGCCCGCCGCTGGCCGCTGGAGTTCGCCGAAGTAGCCGCCCACGTAAGGATTCCCGTGCACTACACGCTCGGCGACCACGAACGCGTCTGGAGCTCCGGGCCCGAGGCCATGGCCGACATCGCGGGCCTGTTCACCGCCTCCCCGCGGGTCGTCACCGACGAACAGGCCGACAGCGGCCACAACTTGAGCATCGGGCGCACCGCGACCGGATACCACCTGAAGATCCTCTCGTTCGTCGAGGAGTGTGTTCTCGGCCAGGAGAACGACGGGATCGACCGTCTGCCGAGGAGGGCCGGATGAGCGACGCCGACACCGCGGTACTGCTGCTCGTACGAGTGGTCGCAGGACTGATCATGATCATGCACGGGCTGAATCACTGGCGCGGCGGCGGCCGGATCGAGGGCACCGCCCGCTGGTTCACCGGCCTCGGCCTGAGACAGGGCGTGCTGCAGGCCTGGATGAGCGTGCTCACCGAAGTCGGCGCGGGCATCCTGCTGGTCCTCGGTCTGCTCACACCGCTGGCCTGCGCCGCCGTGATCTCCGTGATGCTGGTCGCGGGGCTGCTCGCCCACCGGCCCAACGGGTTCTTCGTCTTCAAGGACGGCTACGAGTACGTCCTCACCCTCGCCGTCGTCGCCCTGGCCCTCGCCGTAATGGGCCCCGGCCGCTGGTCCCTCGACCACGCGGCCGGTATCGACCTGACCGGCTGGACCGGCGGCGCGATCGCGCTCGGCGCGGCCGTGGTGGCGACCGGGGGACTGCTGGGCACGTTCTGGAGACCGGAACCCAAGGTGGAAACAGGGGCCTCGAACATCCCCGGGCAAGTCGACCAGGAGGCCCGCTGATGCGCGTCGGATTCATCGGGCTGGGCAGTCAGGGCGCCCCCATGGCACGCCGGATCGTCGAGGCGGGCTTCGCCACCACACTCTGGGCACGCCGCCCGGCCACCCTCGCCGCGTTCGCGGACACGGCCGCCCGGCGGGCCGCGTCCCCCGTCGAACTGGCCGCGGCCAGCGACCTGGTGTGCGTCTGTGTCGTCGACGACGCCGACGTCGAACAGGTCGTCACCGGCGAACAGGGCGTACTGACCGGCCTGCGCCGGGGCGGAGTCATCGCCGTGCACAGCACGGTCCACCCCGACACCTGCCGACGGCTGGCCGAACGTGCCGAGGTGCACGGCGTGTCCGTGGTCGACGCACCGGTCAGCGGCGGCGGGCGGGCCGCCGCGGAAGGCCGGCTGCTGGTGATGACGGGCGGCGAGTCCGGCACCGTCGCCTACTGCCGCAAGGTGTTCGAGACCTTCGGCGATCCCGTGGTGCACATGGGCCCGCTCGGCTCGGGACAGATCACCAAACTTCTCAACAACCTATTGTTCACTGCCAACTTGGCGACCGCGGCCGATACGCTGGCGCTGGCACCGGAGTTCGGCATCGACCGTGGCGCTCTCGCCGAAGCAGTTCTGCACGGCAGCGGAGCGAGCTTCGCCCTAGGCCGCGTGAAGGCCGCCGGCGGCACCCTCGACCCCCTCGCCGACCGCGCGGGACCGCTGCTCCGCAAGGACGTGAGACTGCTGGCCGGCCTCGCCGAGACGGCGGGCGCCACGACGGGCACCGCGCTCACGGCGGCCGAAGCGGCCTTGGACCGCATGGGCCAAGACCGTCTGGCGGCAACCCCAACTCCCGCTCCACGAAAGTGAAAACGACCTTCTCGCCAGTGGAGAAGATTGATATCGTCGCTCGTCGTCAGACTGGTGACGGAAGGGAACCGTGCACACCGTGAAGGACTTCGAGGCGATCGACTTCTTCCAGGACGACGAAGTCGTCGCGGACCCCTACCCCTATTTGGCGGCCCTGCGCGGGAAGTGCCCGGTGCAGCGCGAGAGCCACCACGACGTGACGATGGTGACGGGGTACGACGAGGCGATCCAGGTCCTCAACGACGCCGACACCTTCTCGTCCTGTCTCTCGGTCACCGGGCCCTTTCCCGGGTTCCCGGTCCCGCTCGACGGCGACGTCGACGTCAGTGCGCTGATCGAGCAGTACCGCGACCAGCTCCCGATGAGCGACCAGCTGCCGACGCTCGACGCGCCCCTGCACACGGACCACCGCGGACTGCTGATGCGGCTGATCACCCCGCGCCGCCTCAAGGAGAACGAGGCGTCGATGTGGCACCTCGCCGACGCCCAGCTCGACGAGTATCTCGCCGCCGGCGAGGGCGACTTCATCAGCGGCTTCGCCGGACCCTTCACCCTGCGGGTCATCGCCGACCTGCTCGGCGTGCCCGACGAGGACCGCAACACGTTCGTCGAGGGCCTCGAACACCAGCCGCGGGGCGGCATCGGAAGCACCGACGGCGAGGTCGCGTACTCACCGCTGGAGTACCTGTACGCGCAGTTCTCGGCCTATGTCGAGGAGCGCCGCCGCGAACCCCGCGAGGACGTGATCACCGGCCTCGCCACGGCGAAGTTCCCCGACGGCTCGACCCCCGACGTCGCCGACGTGGCCCGCGTCGCCACCAACCTCTTCGCGGCCGGCCAGGAGACCACCGTCCGGCTGCTGAGCAACGCCCTCAAACTGATCGCCGAAGATCCTGATCTGCAGCGGCTGTTGCGCACCGAGCGCGACCGCATCCCCAACTTCATCGAGGAGACGCTGCGCACCGAGAGCCCGATCAAGGGCGACTTCCGGCTGTCCCGCGTCCCGTCCACGGTCGGCGGCGTCGACATCCCCGCCGGCACCACCCTCATGGTCCTCAACGGCGCCGCCAACCGCGACCCACGCCACTTCGAGGACCCCGAGACCTTCGACCCGGCCCGCGCCAACGCCCGCCACCACCTCGCCTTCGGCCGCGGCCCCCACACCTGCCCCGGCGCCCCGCTGGCCCGCGCGGAGGCCCGGGTGGGCATCGAGCGCATCCTCGACCGTACGACCGACATCAGTATCTCGGAGAGCGTGCACGGCCCTGCCGGGGCACGGAACTACCGCTACCTGCCGACGTACATCCTGCGCGGGCTCACCCATCTGAACCTGGAGTTCACGCCCGCCGAGGAGTCCGCCCGATGAAGGCCGTCATCGACACGGAGCGTTGCCGGGGCCACGGGATCTGCTGGTCGATCTGCCCCGAGGTGTTCGACCTCACCGACGACGGCTACGCCGAGGTGCTGACCCCCGAAGTCCCCACCGCGTACGAGGCACAGGTCCGCGAGGCGATCAGCAGCTGCCCCGAACGTGCCATCACGGTGAGCTAGCCGGCTCGCGCGGCGAGTGACGGGCAATGGTTCGGCATTGGCCGGAAGGGTCGCCCCGTCGCGACGGCAACCGTAGTGTCACATCGGTGTTGCCGCGGTGAAAGGGATCCCCGATGACGACGGCCCGATACGAGGAGATCCTTGTCGCCGCGCTGGCGGTCTTCGCCGAGCGCGGCTACAAGAAGGCGTCCATCGACGCCGTGGCGGAGCGCGCCGGCCTGACCAGACAGGGCGTCCTGCACTACTTCCCGAGCAAGAAACGGCTGCTCCTCGCCCTGGTCCAGCTCCGCGAGGACCTCGCCCGCGAACACCTCGCCGCCCTCCACGCGGACGCCGGCGAGGACCTGCCAGGGCTGCTCGCCGAGGTCATCACCTACGACCACAAGAACCCCGGTCTCGCCCAGATCCACAGCGTTCTCGTGGCCGAGGGCGTCACCGGCAGCGACGAGGCACAGCGGTTCTGCCACGACTACTACCGGTCGATCCAGGACCACACCGTCGAGCACCTCACCGCGCTCTACGGCGACCGCGTACCCAGCGGTCTGACCCCCCGAGCCGCCGCCACCGCCGTGGTGGCGATGCTCGAAGGGGTCCAGCAGCAGTGGATGCTCGACGAGGAGCAGACCGACTACCCGGAGATCATCCGCGAGGTGATGGGTGTGCTGCTCGGGCCCACGCCTGTATGAAATCGGCCATGGCCGTCACGCTCTCGGGATGCAGACTCACCGCGTCCGGCCGTACCCGGAGGTCGACCGTGACACCGGAGCGGGCCGCGCGGGCGGCGAACGACAGCGAGTCGTCCAGCAGCGGATCGGTGCCCGCCACCAGCAGCTGAATCGGCGGCAGCCCGTGCAGGTTGGCGTGCAGTGGGCTGAGCAGCGGGTTGGTCCGGTCGGCGCCGGCCGCGAACCGGGCCGCGTGCAGCCGGAGTTCGTCGATGTCGAAGCCCGGATCGGCCGCCGCGTTGAACAGCAGACTCGGCGCGTCCAGCGTCAGATCGAGCAGCGCCGAAGTCAGCACCGCACAGTCCGGCTCCTGCGCCCCCATGTCCCGCAGCCGCACCAGCAGCGAGGCGGCGAGCCCGGCGCCGAGCCGCTCACCGGCCAGCGCGACCGGACCACGGGCCTGGCAAGAGCTGTACACGGCGTGCACGTCGTCGAGCGCCCCCGGGAACGACGACCGGTAGCGCGGGCACACCACAACTGCCCCCGTCCGCAGCGCGAGCCGCTCGGCCAGGTCCACCGCCGACTCCGGCGAGCCCGACAACTGCCGGTCGCCGTGCAGATACAGGATGACGAGATCGCTCGCGTCCGGCGGCCGTACGACCGGCCCGACCGGGCTCGACTCGACCCGCACCCGACCGTCGCCGACCCCCGCACGAGCCGTGTCCGCTCGTACGTCGGCCAGGTCCGCGCTCGCTCCGGTCGCCCCAACTCGTGTGTCACCCACGGGACATCACCCTCTCCGCTGCCTGCCAGTGCTCGTCGGACACCCAGAGGCGGGCGAAGGCGCGGGCCGCCTCCTCCTCCGGGACGGCTCCGCTCATCACGCGTTTGATCTCCCGCGCCGGATTTGTGGCCAGCGATCTGGCCAGGGTGCGCCAGCCCTCGGCGAAGTCGGCGCGGGGCAGCACCAGATCGAGCAGTCCGACGCGCTGTGCCTCGGCCGCGCCGAGTACGCTCCCGGCCCCGGCGAGCATCAACGCCCGCCCCCTGCCCACGAGTTGGGCAAGTCGCTCGGCGCCGCCCCACGCCGGCATGATGGCCAGGGCAACCTGGTTGAAGCCGATCCTGATGTCCTCGGCGGCGACCCGGATGTCGGCGGCCACGGCGACCTCGGCGCCGCCGCCGAACGCGTGCCCGTTCAACGCGGCGATCACCGGTCCGGGGAAGTTCGCGATGCGATCGCAGATCCCCCGCATCCGCAGGGCCATGGCCATCGCGTCCTCCTCGGTCCGGATCGCACTCAGCTGCTTGAGATCCCCGCCGGAGACGAACGCCCGGTCGCCGGCGCCCGTGACGACCAGCGCCTTGGCGCCCGAGGCCGCGTCGAGCACCTTGTCCAGTTCGTCCATCGTGCTCGGGGCGATGGCGTTGCGGGCCTGCGGACGGTCGATGGTGATGACCGCCAGGCCCTCGTCGAGTTCGAGATCTACGTCCATGGCCTCAGTCCTCGTATACGACAGTGACGTGCGGCGTGGTCGGCTCGCCCTGGCAGGTCAGGACCCAGCCCTCGGCGATCTCGTCCTCGTCGAGCGCGTTGTTGACACGCATCTTGGCCTCGCCTTCGGTGACTTGGGCGATACAGGTGGCGCAGTTGCCCGCCTCGCAGGAGAACGGCGGGGCCAGACCTGCCCGACGCGCGCTCTCCAGAAACGTCTCGCCGGAACGCTGCGCGAGCGTGTGCCGCTTGCCGGAGAGCACCAGCGTGAGGCTGCCTTCCTGCTCAGGGGTGTCCTCGGGCGGTGGATCGGCGGCCTGTGCGAACCGCTCGACGAAGATCCGTTCCGGGGCGACTCCATGGCCGAGAAGCGCGTTCTCCACCAGCTCCATGAAGGGCGCCGGCCCGCACAGGTAGAAATCCGCGTCCGTGTCGCCGCCCGCGAACTCCCGTACCTGGTCCGCCGTGACGAAGCCCTGCCGGTCGTCGAGGTGATGCCGGACCTCGAACCGGTCCGGATACCGCTCGGTCAACTCGCCCAGCACCGCAGCGAAGATGACCGCGCCGGCGTCCCGGTCGGCGGCCAGCACTCGTACCGGGCGCCCGGTGCCGGCCAGTGCCGACTTGGCGAGCGAGAGGACCGGGGTGATCCCGCTGCCTCCGCAGAACGCCACCACCGGAGCGGCGACTTCGAGGGACGCCTCGCCACTCTCTCTCAGACAGAACACCCCTGCGGGCAGGGTGGTTTCCACGACATCGCCGGGCGCGAGATGGTCGTGCATCCAGTTGGACACCAGGCCCCCCGGAACCCGCTTCACCGTCGTCATCAACTCGGCGTCCGTGTCCGGTGAACTGGACATCGAGTAACTGCGCAGCGTGCCGCAGGCCTTGATCGTCACGAACTGGCCCGCCCGGTATGGGAAGGGCGCGTCGAGTACGTACGTCCGGGTGTCGGGCGTCTCCTGGATGATCCGTGTGATCCGCACCGGGTGGAACCCGTGGTCTCGTCCCATGTGTGGAATTTACCTTCTCGCTCTGAGAGAGTGCAATTCTCAATGACGAGAGGAAGTTCCTGTCGTGCGAACGATCCCCGCTGAACTGGTCGACCGCTACGAGGCGGAGGGCTGGTGGACCCAGGAGACGATCGGCGACCTGCTGGCGCGGGGGCTGACGGCCGCCCCGGGGGCCGCGTTCCGGGTGCACTCGGCGGTACGGCCCTGGGAAGGGACCTTCGCCGAGGTCGAACTGACGGCCCGCCGACTGGCCGCCGGACTGCGCGAGCGGGGGGTCGGCCCAGGTGACGTCGTGGCGTTCCAACTGCCCAACTGGATGGAGGCGGCGGCGGTCTTCTGGGCGTCGGCGTTCCTCGGTGCGGTCGTGGTGCCGATCGTCCACTTCTATAGGCGCAAGGAAGTCGGCTACATCCTGGAGACCGTTGAGCCCAAGGTCCTCATCACCGCCGAACGGTTCGGACGCCTCCGCCACGACCCCGACCTGAGCGCGAAGATCCCCGTGGTCGGCGTCGTAGGGCGGGACTTCGACGAGCTGCTCGCCGACGAACCGCTGTCCGGCGTGCTGCCGACGGACCCGTCCGGACCCGCGCTGATCGCCTTCACCTCCGGAACTACCCGCGACCCCAAGGGAGTTGTGCACAGTCACCGCACCCTGGCCTTCGAGACCCGCCAACTGGCCGGCCGCTACCCGCCAGACCGCGGCGACCAGCTCACCTCCGCACCCGTCGGCCACTTCATCGGCATGGTGAACGCCTTCCTGATCCCCGTCCTCGACGGCAGCCCGGTCAACCTCGCCGACACCTGGGACCCGGGCCTCGCCCTGGAGTTGATGGCCAGCGACGGACTCACCGTCGGAGGCGGCGCCGCCTATTACATGACGAGCCTCCTCGACCACCCCGACTTCACCCCCGCCCACCTGGCGCACATGAAGTACGCGGGCCTCGGCGGCGCGGGCATCCCGAACGCGGTGACCAGAAGGCTGGCGGACCTGGGCATCACGGTCTTCCGGGCCTACGGCAGCACCGAGCACCCCTCGATCACCGCCTCGGCTCACACCGCGCCCGAGGACAAGCGCCTCTATACGGACGGAGACGCACTCGACGGAGTGGAGATCCGGCTGGCCGAGGACGGTGAGATCCTCAGTCGCGGCCCGGACCTGTGCCTCGGTTACACCGACCCCGCCCTCACCGACCGGGCCTTCGACGCGGACGGCTGGTACCACACCGGCGACATCGGCAGGCTCGACGAGGACGGCTACCTCACCATCACCGACCGCAAGGCGGACATCATCATCCGCGGTGGCGAGAACATCGGCGCGCTGGAGGTGGAGGAGGTTCTCCTCGCCCTGCCGGCCGTCGCCGAGGCCGCGGTCGTGGCCGCCCCGGACGCCCGCCTCGGCGAGCACGCAGCAGCCGTCGTACGACTGCGGACCGGCCACCCCGAACCCACCCTCGACGACCTGCGCGCCCACTTCGCCGCGGCGGGCCTGGCCCGGCAGAAGTGGCCGGAAGAACTGCACATCGTCGAGGACTTCCCACGGACCGCAAGCGGCAAGGTCCAGAAGTTCGTTCTCCGCAAGGATATTGCCGCCCATCAAGAGTGAGAATAGGATTCTCGCAATCTGCGAAGGAGGATCTCATGCCATCGCGTGTGCCGCCGTATCCGCTGTTCGACGCGGACAATCACCTGTACGAGACCGAGGACGCGCTCACCCGGTACCTGCCCAAGCAGTACGCGGGCGCCATCCAGTACGTGCAGGTGAAGGGCCGTACGAAGATCGCCATCCGCGGTCAGATCAGCGACTACATCCCCAACCCCACCTTCGAGGTCGTCGCCCGGCCCGGCGCCTGGGAGGACTACTTCCGCGAGGGCAACCCGGAGGGCAAGTCCCACCGGGAGCTGTTCGGCGAGCCGATGCGGTCGATCCCAGCGTTCCGCGAACCGGGTCCCCGCCTGGCACTCATGGACGACCTGGGCATCCAGCAGACCCTGATGTTCCCGACGCTCGCCAGCCTGGTCGAGGAACGCATGCGGGACGACCCGGAGTTGATCCACGTCGTCGTGCACGCCCTCAACCAATGGCTGCACGAGACCTGGCAGTTCAACTACAAGAACCGCATTTTCACCACGCCGGTGATCAGCCTGCCGATCCTGGACAAGGCGATCGCCGAGCTGGAGTGGTGCCTTGAGCGGGGCGCGAGGGCGATTCTCATCAGGCCCGCCCCGGTCCCCGGCTACGGCGGCTCGCGGTCCTTCGCGCTGCCGGAGTTCGACCCCTTCTGGAAGCGGGTCGAGGAGGCGGGCGTGCTGGTGGCCATGCACTCCTCCGACAGCGGCTACTCGCGCTACTCCAGCGACTGGGAGGGCAAGAGCCAGGAGATGACGCCGTTCCAGGCGCAGGTCTTCCGGATGATGTCCGAATGGCGCCCGGTCACCGACGCGGTGGCGTCCTGGGTCTGCCACGGAGCCCTGTTCCGCTTCCCGGAACTGAAGGTCTCGGTCATCGAGAACGGCTCTTCCTGGCTGCTCCCGCTCCTCGACCAGCTGGCCAGCACCTACAAGAAGCAGCCGAAGGGCTTCCTGGGCGACCCGGTCGAAGAGGTCAGGAAGCGGATCCACATCAGCCCGTTCTGGGAGGAGGACATGGCCGCGCTGTCCGAGGTCGTCGGAGTCGAGCGGGTCCTGTTCGGGTCCGACTACCCGCACCCCGAGGGGCTGGCCGACCCGGTGTCCTACATCGACGCGCTCCAGGGCATGAAGGAGGCCGACCAGGCCAAGATCATGGGTGGCAATCTCGCCCGGTTGATCGGCGTATGACCTGGGAGAGCATCCCGCAGATGGTGCTGAGCGCGGCCGACCGCTTCGGTGACGCCGAAGCCGTGGTGGACGGCCCGCTCCGCCTTACGTTCACCGAGCTGGTCGAGCGGGTGCGTGTGGCTGCGGGTGCGTTCGCGTCGGCCGGGGTGGAGCAGGGCGACCGGGTCGCGATCTGGGCGCCCAACTCCGCCGAGTGGATCATCGCCGCCTTCGGTCTCATGACCGCGGGCGGTGTGGTGGTGCCCGTCAACACCCGTTTCAAGGCCGAGGAGGCGCACGACATCATCGTGCGCAGCGGTGCGAAGGCCGTTCTCGTCCAGGAGGGCTTCCTCGGCCTGGACTTCAAAGCACCGCCCGGGGTTCCGGTGATCGACCTCAAGTCCGGCTTCCTGGCGAGCGGTTCACCCTTCGAGCGGAAGGTGACCGGCGACCAGGTCAGCGACATCGTCTTCACCTCGGGCACCACCGGCCGGCCCAAGGGCGTGCTGATGACCCACGCCCAGACGCTCCGCCTGTACGCGGAGTGGTGCGACCTGGCCGGGGTCAGGGAGGGCGACCGTTATCTGATCGTCAACCCGTTCTTCCACATCTTCGGCTTCAAGGCGGGCATGGTCGCGTCGCTCATCCGCGGCATGACCATCCTCCCCGTGCCCGTCTTCGGCGTGGACACCGTCCTCGACCTGGTCGAGCGCGAGAAGGTGACGGTCCTGCCAGGCCCGCCCACGCTCTACCACTCCCTGCTCACCGACCGCGGCTCAAGAGACCTGTCCTCACTGCGAGTTGCGGTGACCGGAGCCGCCGACATCCCCGTCGAACTGATCCGCCGGGTGATGACCGAACTGCCCTTCACCTCGATCATGACGGGCTACGGCCTGACCGAGGCGGGGACAGCGACCGCCACCCGGCCCGGCGACTCCTTCGAGGACATCGCCACCACCGTCGGCACCCCCTGCGACGGCGTCGAGGTCCACATCGCCGACGACGGCGAGGTGTTGGTCCGCGGCTACAGCGTGATGCGCGGCTACTTCAACGACCCCGAGGCCACCGCCGAAGCCATCGACCAGGACGGCTGGTTGCACACCGGGGACCTCGGAACGCTCGACGAGCGCGGCTACCTGAGGATCGTCGGACGCAAGAAGGACATGTTCATCGTCGGCGGCTTCAACGCCTACCCGGCCGAGATCGAGGGCTTCCTGATGGAACATCCGGCGGTCGCCCAGGCCGCCGTGATCGGCGTCCCCGACGAACGGATGGGACAGGTCGGCAAGGCCTTCGTCGTCCTCCGGGAGCCGCTGACAGCCGACGAGTTGATCGAGTGGAGCCGGCTCCGGATGGCCGGGTTCAAGGTGCCCCGGACCGTGGAGTTCCTGACGGAACTACCGCTGAACGCCACCGGAAAGGTGATGAAGGACCTCCTGCGATGACGCCTCCCACACCGCCCCAGGGCGACGACCTCGTCCGGACCGCGTCCGGCCTGCCCCTCAAACCGGTCTACGGCCCCGACGACGTCAAGGCCGAACCGCCCGCGCCGGGCAACTTCCCCTTCACTCGCGGCAATTACGCCACCGGATACCGGGGACGGCTGTGGACACTGCGCCAGTACTCCGGCTTCGGCACCGCCGAATCGTCCAACCGCCGCTACCACTACCTCCTCCAACAGGGCGGCACCGGACTCTCGGTGGCGCTCGACCTGCCCACACAGTGCGGCTACGACTCCGACGACCCCGAAGTCAGCGAGGAGGTCGGACGGGTGGGCGTCGCCGTCGACACGCTCGCCGACGCCGAGATCCTCTTCGAGGACATCCCCCTCGACAAGATCAGCACCAGCTTCACCATCAACGGCACGGCCGCGATCCTGCTCGCCTTCTACGTCGCCGCCGCCGAACGCGCGGGCGTGCCACGGGCGAAACTCACCGGGACGATCCAGAACGACATCCTCAAGGAGTACGCGTCCAGAGGCACTTGGATCTGGCCCGCCGAACCCTCCCTCCGCCTCATCGCCGACACCATCGAGTTCTGCGCGGCCGAAGTACCGCGCTTCAACGCCATCTCGGTCGCCGGCTCGCACTTCCGCGACGCGGGCGCCAACGCTGTACAGGAGATGGCCTTCACACTCGCCGACGGCGTCACCTACTGCGACACGGTGCTGGCCCGGGGCCGTATGACGATCGATCAGTTCGCCCCGCAGGTCTCCTTCTTCTTCTACACACACGGCGACTTCTTCGAGGAGATCGCCAAGTACCGCGCCGGACGCAGGCGTTGGGCGACCATCGTGCGCGAACGGTACGGGGCGGACAGCGACAAGGCGGCCATGTTCCGCTTCGGCTGCGTGGCCGGAGGTGCCTCGCTGTACGCGCCCCAGGCGCAGAACAACACCGTCCGCGTGGCCTACGAGGCGCTCGCCTCGGTCCTCGGTGGCGTCCAGTCGATGTTCACGGCCGCCTGGGACGAGCCGTTCGCCCTGCCCAGCGAGGAGTCGGCGACACTCGCGCTGCGCACCCAGCAGATCCTCGCCCACGAGACCGGCGTCACCCGGGTCGCGGACCCGCTCGGCGGCTCGTACTTCGTCGAGGCGCTCACCGACGCCACCGAGGCCCGCATCGTCGAGATCATGGAGGACCTGGAGCGGTACGGCGGTATGGTCCGGGCCATCGAGGACGGCTATCTGCAGACGCTCATCGCCGACGAGGCCTACCAGTTGCACCGCGAGGTCGAGGCGGGCACCCGGCCGGTGGTCGGCGTCAACCGCTTCGTCGCGGACGAACCGCCGCCCGACCTCGCCACGTACGAACTCGACGCGGAGGGCCGCGACCGGCAGCTGAAGCGACTCGCCGACGTCAAGGCAACCCGGGACGCGGCCCTCGTACGGCAACGCCTCGCCGAACTGGCCCGCGCCGCGGAAGGCACCGACAACCTCATGCCCATCCTGATCGACTGCGCCAACGCCTACTGCACGGTCGGCGAGATGGTCGCCGCGCTCAAGGCGGTCTGGGGCGAGTTCCAGCAGCCGGTGGTGTTCTGATGAAAGCCCGCGTACTGGTCGCCAAACCAGGGCTCGACGGACACGACCGAGGAGCCAAGATCGTCGCGCGGACACTGCGCGACGCGGGCTTCGAGGTGATCTTCACCGGTATCCGGCAACGCGTCGACGACATCGTGGCCGTCGCCGTCGAGGAGGACGTGGCCGTGGTCGGCCTCAGCATCCTCTCCGGCGCGCACCTCGCGCTCACCACCCGGGTGATCGAGGCACTGCGCGCCACCGGGGCCGAGGACATCGCCGTCGTGGTGGGCGGCACCATCCCGCCCGCCGACGTACCGAAACTGCTCACGGCCGGAGCCGCCGCGGTCTTCCCCACGGGCACACCGCTCGACGCCCTCGTCACCAGGATGCGCGCCCTGACATCCGTCACCTCGCCATGAGGCAGCAACCCGAAAACCTGGAGGAAGCGTGCGCATCGGAGTGATGATCGGGCCCGAGCGCGGAGACTCGGTCCGCAAGGTCACACGGATGATCGACGACGTGACATGGGCCGAGAAGGCGGGCTTCGACACCGTGTGGGTGCCGCAGATCCCGACCGACTTCGACGCGCTCACCGCGATCGCGCTGATGGGCGCGCGCACCGAGCGGATCGAACTGGGCACCGCAGTCGTCCCCTTGCAGACCCAGCACCCCATCGCCCTTGCCAGGCAGGCGATTTCGGCCCAGGCCGCGACGGGCGGACGCCTCGCGCTGGGCCTGGGACCGTCCCACCACTGGATCATCCGGGACATGCTGGGGCTGCCGTACGAGAAGCCGGCCGCCTTCACCCGCGACTACCTGGACGTCCTGGACGCCGCGTTCGCCGGAACGGGCGTTGTCGACGTTGAGAACGACACTTTCACCGTCCACAACCCGCTCACCCTCGCCCCCGTCTCCCGTCTCCCGGTCCTGCTCGCGGCCCTCGGCCCGGTCATGCTGCGCCTCGCCGGGGAGCGGGCCGACGGCACCGTGCTGTGGATGGCCGACGAACGCGCGGTCGCCGAACACGTCGTGCCCCGCATCACCAAGGCCGCCGAGAGCGCCGGACGCCCGGCACCCCGGATCGTCGCGGGCATCCCCGTCTGCCTGTGCGCACCCGACCGCGTCGACGAGGCCCGCGAGCGCGCCAACCGGATCCTCGGCGAGGCCGAGATCTCGCCCAACTACCAACGCCTGCTGGACTACGGCGACGCCCGCGACGTCGGCGACCTGTGCGCGGCGGGCGACGAGAACGCCATTGCCGCCCGCTGCAAGCGGTTCGCGGACGCGGGGGTCACCGATCTGTCCGTACGGCTGCTGCCCATCGGCGACAACCGCGACGAACTGGTCGCCTCCAAGTACCGCACCCGCGACATGCTCGCCGCCCTCGCCGCGGACCTGCGATGACCACCGGACCGCTCGACGGCATCCGCGTCCTGGAGGTCGGCCACATGCTGGCCGGCCCCTACGCCACGATGATGCTCGCCGATCTCGGCGCCGAGGTCACCAAGATCGAGCCGCCCGGCGGGGACATCTCGCGCCAGGTGAGCGACGCCTACTTCGCCAGCCTCAACCGCGGGAAACGCAGCATCCGGCTCGACCTCACGACCGACGACGGGCAGGCCCGGCTCGGTGAACTCGTCGCGGATGCCCACGCGTTGCTCGTCAACCTCAAGCCCACGGCCATTCACCGGCTGGGCCTGACGTACGACGTGCTGCGCAAGTGGAACGACCGGATCGTGTGCGTCGCGCTCACCGGATACGGCTTGGAGGCGGGCGACGAGCCCGCCTTCGACTATGTGGTCCAGGCGGCCACGGGCGTCGCCGCCCTCACCGGCGACCCGGACGGTCCGCCGACCCTGCCCGGCTACTCCTCCGCCGACAACTCATCGGGCCTGACAGCCGCGTTGGGGCTCCTCGCTCAGATCGTCTCCGGGCGCGGCGGTCAAGTCGAGGTGTCCTTGCGGGATGTGATGCTGTCTCAGCTCAACTACCGCGCCTCCGCCTACCTCAACGAGGGCGTGGAGCCGCGACGGCTGCCGCTCGGCGCGCACTCCTACTACGTGCCGGCCCAGCTCTTTCCCACCGCCGAGGGCTACTTGGCGCTCTTCATCACCCACGACGGCTTCTGGAAGTCCTTCGCCATGGAGGCCGGAGTCCAGGGATTCCCCACCATGGCCGAACGCGCGGAGCGCCGCGAGGAGGTGCTGGCAGCTGTGACGGATGCCCTGGCGGGCGACACCGCCGTGGCCTGGGAGGCGCGGCTGCGTCCGCTCGGGGTGCCTGCGGCCGCCGTAAGGACGCTGCCGCAGGCGTTGGCGGCGACGCCGGAGGCCGTGGTGACGGCCGGGGACTTCCGGCTGGTGCGCAGTTCCGTGCGGGTCGAGGGGTACGCGCCCGACTACGGGCCGCCGCCCCGCCTCGGCGAGCATGGCGTTTCCGGGGTGGTGGGGGAGTCGTGAGGGCGGAGGACCAGTTCCATCTCGGGCTCGTTGTCGAGGACTTCGAGGGGACGCTGGCCGAGTACTCGGCCGCGTTCGGGTACGAGTGGTGCGCCGAGATCGGCGGGACGGTTCCACTGACGCTGCCGACCGGAAACGCCGTTCTCGACATCAGCTGCGCGTACTCCCGGACGCTGCCGCGGCTGGAGATCGTCCGGCGTGTCCCCGGAACCCTGTGGGAGCCGGTGTCCGGCGGCGGTGTGCACCACGTGGGCTACTGGTCCGACGACGTCGCCGCAGATGCGGCCGAACTCACCCGGCAGGGTTTCACGACCGAGGCGACCAGGGCCGGTTCGGGCGGCGCGCCCTTCGCCTTCCTGCGCGCCCCGAGCGGACTGCTCGTGGAACTCGTGGACCGGGTGGCGCGGCCGGGACTGGAGAAGCTCTGGGACCATGGAGGAGGGGACGCATGACGACCGTGGGCATCGCGACCGGATCCGGGCGCGGCATGGGACTGGCCTGCGCGCGGCGGCTCACCGACCTGGTGGACACGCTGCTGCTGGTGGACCGGGACGAGTTGGCCGTGACCGCCGCGGCGAAGGAACTGGCCGCCGCGGACGACGAGATCGAGGTCGAGCCGTTCGTCCTCGACATCACCGACAGGGCCGGACTGGCCCAACTTGCGGCGCGGACGGCCGAATTGGGCACCCTCAGAGCCGTCTCCCACGCCGCCGGGATCTCGCCCACCATGGCCGACTGGCGGCGCATCTTGGAGGTCGACCTCGTCGGCACCGCACGCCTGGCCGAGGCACTCCGCCCGCTCGCCACCGCGGGGACGGCGATGGTCTGCTTCGCCTCGATGGCCCCGCTCCTCGGCAACCTGGAGGCCGATCCCGCCGTGGCGGAGATCCTCGACGACCCGCTCCGGGACGACTTCCTCGACCGGCTCCGTGACATCCTCGGGCCGGCCGTCGAGAACACCGGGCTCGCGTACGCGTGGGCCAAGCACGGGGTGCACCGGTTCGTACGGCGGGAGGCGGTGCGGCTCGGACCGTGCGGCGCCCGGGTGTGTTCCGTGTCGCCGGGCGTCATCGACACCCCTCAGGGGCAACAGGAGGCCTCGGCCCAGCCCGCCATGGCCGCTCTGGTGGAGCAGACGCCGCTCGGGCGGGTGGGCCGGGCCGAGGACGTCGCGGCTGCGGTGGCGTTCCTGTTGTCGGACGAGGCGGCTTTCGTCTCCGGGATCGACGTTCTCGTCGACGGTGGGGTCTGTGCGGCGGTGCGAGAACGCGGCGGGCGGTGACCGGTCAGCGGCTGTCGGAGGCGGGGCGCGGCGTGGACGGAGCGCGCCGCTTCCTCAGCGCCGACGTCCGCTGCTGCGCCGGGCGGACCAGCCGGACCCCACACCGGCCGAGTGCGCGGCGAGGAAGGCGAGCCCGAGAAGCATGAGGCTCGTAGAGCTGAAGACGAGCTGCGTCGACGTCTCGGTGACACGGATGATGAAGGCGATGAAGAAGAGCGCGGCCGCCACGAATGCAAGCATCTGAAATTCCCCTACGGATAGACGGCGAGCCACCAGTGATCCCGGTGGCTGCGCCGTTGTCTCCCGAGTGCCCCGCATGATGCCGAACACTCATGCGGGTACCGCGGGGCGTGCCGGCCCAACTGCCGTTCAGGCAAGGGATTCCGAGCGCTGGACGGTGCCCGTGAGGCCGGTGGCGTCCTGGCCCGCGAGCAGGACGGCGGCCCGCGCCATCGCCTCCGGCGGCTCCACCATCTCCGGCGGAATCTCCCGGCCGCCGCCACCCGCCTGCCAGCCCTCCGTGAGCACCACCCGTGACGGAGCAAGGCAGTTGACGGCGATGTTGTCCTTCCGCAGGTCGGCGGCGAGCCCCAGATAGAGGCGCTCGACCGCCGCCTTGGACACCCAGTACGCGTTGGCGCCCCGGTCCGTCATGCCCACCCCGCCGGTCGTCACGGCCACCAACGACCCACCGCCACGCGCGCGTACGTGCGGGATCACCGCCCGGGTCACCAGGAACACCCCGGTCAGATTGACGTCCAGACACAGCTGCCAGCGCCTGAGAGGTGTCGACTCGACCGGGCCGAGCCACAGCACCCCGGCGTTGGCGACGAGAATGTCGATTCCGCCGAACTCCGCGACCGTGGCGGCGACAGCCGCGTCGACCGACGCCTCGTCGCTCACATCGCAGGGCAGAGGCAGCCCACGTCCGCCCGCCGCTGCTATCCGGTCCGCGACCGAGTGGATCGTGCCGGGCAGCCGGCCCTCCCGTTCGGAGCGCGCGGCGACCGCGACCGAGGC
>NZ_JAWOAI010000047.1:0-31530 GCF_033194735.1 Streptomyces sp. W16 | reverse complement strand
CCGCCGGCCCGCCCTCGCTCGTGAACTCGGCGGCGCCCAGGGCCCGTACGAACTCCTCGTCACCGGCCCGGGCGAGCCCGGTCACCAACACTCCACGATGCGCGGCGAGTTGCACGGCGAACCCGCCCACGGCCCCCGCCGCACCCGTCACCAACAATGTCTGACCCGGCGTCAACTCCAGGAGATCCAGGGCCTGTACGGCGGTCAGCGCGTTCAGCGGCAGGGTGGCGGCGTGCACCGCGTCCACGCCCTCCGGCGCCTTCGCCACCGCGTCCGTGTCCACGACGACGTACTCGGCGTGCGTGCCCAGCGGCTTGACCACACCGTGGTCCAGGGCGACCACCTCGTCGCCGACCTGCCACGCGGTGGCGACGCCGGTCGCGTCCACCGTCCCGGCTACGTCCCAGCCGAATCCGAGCCGCTTGCCCGCGCCCCCGAACGCGCCCGCACGCACTCCGGCGTCCACCGGGTTCAGCGAGGCCGCCGCGACCCTGATCCGCACCTGCCGGGCGCCCGGCTCGGGAATTTCCGTCTCCACGACCCGAACCGCCTCGGGCCCGCCGAACGTCGTCACCACTGCAGCACGCATGACCGACAGCTCCTCTTATAAGGGTTGTAAGGGATGTAAGGGTTTCGCCGGGGCATCCCCTCGGCTGCCGACAACCCTAGGAAGAGCTACTATCCAGCGGGAAGTAGTTACCTGAAGGTGCGTACCTACCCCGGAAGTGAGCGCAAGTGAACGGAGGCCACGACCCATGGCGACCATGACAGCGGCCCAGAAGCGCGAACAGGCACGTGTCGAGTACGACGCGTTCATCCGCAGCTGCCCCACCAACCAGCTGCTGGACCGCATCAGCGACAAGTGGGTCAGCCTGGTCGTCGCCGCCCTGGCCCCCGGCCCGATGCGCTACAGCGACCTCGCCCGCAAGATCGCCGGCGTCAGCCCCAAGATGCTGACGCAGACGCTCCGTTCACTGGAACGCGACGGCATCCTCTCCCGCACGGTCACCCCGTCCGTCCCGGTCCGCGTCGACTACGAACTCACCCCGCTCGGCGCCAGCCTGAGCATGCTGCTGCTCGCCGTGAAGGACTGGGCGGAGACCCACATCGAGGAAGTCCACGAGGCACGGGGGCGCTACGACGGGGACGACGGGACGCCCTCCTAGGGCATCGCCCGCTCAGACCTCCCCCGCCCGCAGCCGCGCGATCTGCTGCCCACTGAACTCCACCGTCCGCCTCATGTGCCCGACGATCACGGCGAGTTCGGCGTCGGCGAGGTCGTCGAAGAGCGTGAACCAGCCACCGCCCAGCCGGTTCCACATCCGCCCGAACTCGGTGATCTTCTCCGGGACGGTCGCCACCAGCACCCGCCGCCGGTCCTCCGCGTCCCGCTCCCGGACGACGTACCCCGCCCGCTCCAGCCGGTCCACGAGCCGCGTCGCCGACCCGGTCGTCAGACCGGTCAGCTCGGCGATCCGGCCCGTCGTCACCGGCCCCGCCTCCAGCGTGAGCAGGTTCAGGCACTGCAGATCGGTGGGGTGCAGCCCGAGCCGGTCGGCGACGGCCTGGTTGAACAGGGCGTACGACGCCATGTACCGGCGCGAGACGGTGGACAAATCGTCCAGCAGCCGCGCCCGCGCGTTCCCGGACATGTCGTACCCCTCGTCGCCTGTGCCGTGCGGAGATCGAGATCGTACGACGAGGTCGGCCGCGTGGCTCAGGGGTACTACGGGCGTGGCTCGGAAGTAGGGCTTAGAAGTAGTAGCTGTCACCGGTGTCGAGGACGAGCACCCGCTGCTGGTCGTTGGCCCGGTTCCCGTCCACCGCGCCGCCACCCCACACCGTGTCCAGTTCCAGCAGCACCTCGGAGGACGCGTCCCGCAGCCGTACCCGCAACTCGATCCGCTCGCCCACCTCGTCCGCCGCCAGCGCGCCCGTCCGGCACACCACCACCCGCTCCCCCGACCGGGCACATCCCTCCGGCAGCGTCTGCCGGTCCGCGAGCGGCTTCGACCAGCGCAGCCGGACGGTCGCGTCGGGGACGGCGGAGGGGCCGTGGTTGCGCGGGGTGAACCGCACGTCGACCTGGCCGGCGGTCATGGCGACGGAGCCGTGATACGCGAGGTCCGCCTCCGGGCCCGCCGCACCGGGAGCCGCGCCCATCACCGCGAACGCGACACCCACTACGGCTCCGACCCGTAGTACCCGTAGTACCCGCATGCCATCCACTCCTCTGTACACCCGTAGACCCGTTGCACCGCCGCTGCGGTCGTACGGATGTATCCCACGTGGAGCGCGTGACAGGCGCCGTCCATCAGGTGACACCCGTGTGATCAGGTGACACCCGTGTGATGGGGTGGCGGTCATGCTCGTACTTCGCTCCGCGGCCCTCTTCGTCCTCGCCGCCGTCTTCGAGATCGGCGGCGCCTGGCTGGTCTGGCAGGGGGTGCGCGAACACCGCGGCTGGCTGTGGATCGGCGGCGGGGTCATGGCGCTGGGCGTGTACGGCTTCGTCGCCACCTTCCAGCCCGACGCCCACTTCGGCCGCATCCTCGCGGCGTACGGCGGGATCTTCGTCGCCGGTTCACTCGCCTGGGGCGCGGTCGCGGACGGCTACCGGCCCGACCGCTGGGACATCACCGGCGCCCTGATCTGCCTGGCCGGGATGGCCGTGATCATGTGGGCACCGCGCGGAAACTGAGCCCTCGCCGAGCCCGCCTATCCTGGACGGAGTCGTACGCACGAACCAGTTGATCCCTCCCGAGGAGCAGCCCATGGCCACCGCCGCACCGTCCGCCGCCTCCCGTATCGCGGTCGTCACCGGGGCGAGCGGTGGAATCGGCGCCGCCACGGCCCGCCGGCTCGCCGCGGCCGGTTACCGCGTCGTCCTCACCGCCCGCCGCAAGGACCGTATCGAGGCGCTGGCCGAGGAGATCACCAAGGCGGGCCACAAGGCGACGGCGTACGAGCTCGACGTCACCGACCGGACCGCGGTCGACGAGTTCGCGACCGCCTTCAAGACCATCGGCGTCCTGGTCAACAACGCGGGCGGCGCGCTCGGCGCCGACCCGGTGGCGACCGGCGACCCCGCCGACTGGCGCACGATGTACGAGACGAACGTCCTCGGCACGCTGAACGTCACCCAGGCCCTGCTGCCCGCCCTGACCGCGAGCGGCGACGGCACGGTCGTGGTCGTGTCCTCCACGGCGGGCCACGGCACGTACGAGGGCGGCGCGGGCTATGTCGCCGCCAAGCACGGCGCCCACGTCCTCGCCGAGACGCTGCGCCTGGAGATCGTCGGCACCCCGGTCCGGGTCATCGAGATCGCGCCCGGCATGGTGAAGACGGACGAGTTCGCGCTGACCCGGTTCGGCGGGGACACGGAGCGGGCGGCGAAGGTCTACGCGGGCGTCGCCGAGCCGCTCACGGCGGACGACGTGGCCGACACGATCTCCTGGGCGGTCACCCGCCCCAGCCACGTCAACATCGACCTGCTCGTGGTCCGCCCGCGCGCCCAGGCCTCGAACACCAAGGTGCACAGGGAGCTGTGATGCCCGACGAAGAGGACGCCCCAGACAGTCCGGCCGGCCCGGACAACTCCCAAGAGGCCCTGGACAAGCGCCGGTTGGCCGAGGAGACCAGGAACGAGCGCAAGGTCTGGTACTTCCTCGCCTACTTCCTCTTCGGCATCCACATCGTCGCGTTCGTGATGATCTACGCGGTGACGCACGCGCCGAACAAGTAGCGACGGGCCCTCACGCCGAGCCGGTGTAGTCGACCGGCTCGTTCAGCAGCTCGCTCGCCGACCGGTGGACCTTCGTCAGGGCGCTGAGGAGGGCCGCGCGTTCGGCCTCGGTGAGGTCCGCGGTGACCTTCTCCTCGATCAACTGCCGTTCTGCCTCGACCGGTTCGCGCAGCGCGCGCCCCGCGTCGGTGAGCCAGAGCCGGACGAGCCGGTTGTCGCGGTCGTCGCGGCGCCGGGTGAGCAGCCCGGACGCGGTCATCCGGTCGGCCATCTTGACGACGGTGGGCGTGGTGACGTGCAGCGCGGCGGCGACCTCGCCGGGCGTGGCGCCGTCGCGTTCCCAGAGCACGGCGAGCAGGTGGTTCTGGCCGACGTGCAGCCCGTGGCGCCGCATGGCCGCGTCGGCCAGGGAGCGGAGCACCTTCGACGTCCTGCCGTGCAGGTCCAGGAACTCGGACATGGCGGCCTTTCCAGCAAGTCGATTGACGGCTAATCATTCACCGGCTAGCGTTCTCGGGAACTCGTTAGACGGCAAACGACTTTGGGAGCCGCAATGATACTGGTCACCGGCGCCACCGGAAACATCGGCCGAGCCCTCGCCCACGAACTCGACGCCAGGGGCGAGAAGTTACGACTCCTCGTCCGCGACCCCGCCCGCGCGCGAGCCGCCGGACTGCCCCCGTCCGACCGCGCCGAACTCGTCGTAGGAGACCTGGGAAACCCCGACACCCTCACCCCCGCCCTCACCGGCGTGGACAGACTGTTCCTGCTCATCCAGGGCATCGGCACCGACCACACCACCACCGCGGTGGCCGCCGCCCGCGCGGCCGGAGTGCGGCACCTCGTGCACCTGTCCTCCGCCCACGTCCTGCTCGACCCGGTCCCCGCCATGGGCCGCTGGCACCACGAGCGCGAGAAGATCATCCGCGCCTCCGGCATCCCCGCCACCTTCCTCCGGCCCGGCGGCTTCATGACCAACGCCCTCGACTGGCTGCCCACCATCCACGACGGCGACTACGTCCTCGACCCGGTCGGCCCCGGCCGCTACGCGCCGATCGACCCCGCCGACATCGCCGCGGTCGCCGCCCACGTCCTGACCGGCCACGCGGAGGAGGGCGAGGAGTACGTCCTCACCGGCGACGAGACCTTCACCGTCGCCGAACAGGTCCGGATCATCTCCGAGACCATCGGCCGCACCATCGAGGTCAGGGCCACCACCACACCGGACGAGGTCGTACGGTTCCGCTTCCCGCACGGCGCGCCCCCGGCGCTCGCCGCCGCCGTCACCGAGGGCTTCGCACTCATGCGCGCCGACACCGTCGGCTTCCGGACGGACACCGTGGAGCGCCTGCTCGGCCGCAGACCGCGGACGTTCGCGGACTGGTGCGCACGTCACGCCGACGCGTTCCGCCGACCGGCCACCGCGTAAAGGCTCCCGGCCACCGCATAAAGTCACCGTCCGTGGACAGACATCTCCCCTTCGACGATCTCCCCAACTTCCGTGACCTGGGCGGCTACCCGACCCCGGACGGCCGACGCGTGCGCCCGGGGCTCCTCTACCGCGCCGACTCCCTGGGCAAGTTGAGCGAGAACACGGACGACTGGACCCGCTTCCTCGACCTCGGTATCGGCACCGTGATCGACCTCCGCTACCCCTGGGAGATAGAGCGCAGAGGCCGCGTCCCCGAGCACGCGTCGTTCACGTACCACAACCTGAGCATCGAGCATCGCCCTTACGACCAGACGGTGTTGACCCCCGACATCGACCCGGGGCCGTACCTGGCGGAGCGGTACGCGGAGGTGGCCGAGGACGGCACGGAGGAGATCGGACGGGCGCTGGAACTGGTCGCGGCGGCAGCCGAGCGGGACACGCCCCTCGTCTTCCACTGCGCGTCCGGCAAGGACCGCACCGGCCTGCTGGCGGCACTGGTCCTCGGCCTGCTCGGCGTCCCCGAAGAGACGATCGTCGAGGACTTCACCCTCACCGAACTCGCCACCCCTGCCCTCCTCTTGGCCTGGCGGACCCGCAACGGCGGCCGTACCCCGGCCTGGCCGTCCTGGGGCCACGCCCCGGAGGCGGTCATGCGCCTGTTCCTGGCGGGCCTGACCAGTCGCTACGGCTCGGTCGAGGACTATGTCACCAAGGCCCTGTCCCTGGACGCCACGGCCCTCTCAACCACCCTGCGCGACAAGCTGCTTGAGCAACAACCCGCCACCTGGCCGGAGTTGACCTACCGCGAGGCCGCCGCGGCGGACGCCGGCACCCTCGTCCGCCTCCGGGACAGCTCGGCCCTGTGGCAACTGGCCCGGGGCATCGACCAGTGGAAGCCGGGCGAGAAGGACGAGGCCCACTTCCGGCGGCGGATGCGGGAGGGCGAGGTGTGGCTGGCGTACGCCGACCGGACCCTGGCCGGCGCCTACGAACTCTGGTGGGACGACCCGGCCGCCTGGGGCCCGCGCCCACCCGACGCGGGCTACGTCCACCGCCTGATGACGACCCCGCACACGGCACCGCCGGGCACGGGACGCCGACTGCTCGCGCACGCGGAATCCCGCATCACCGCGACGGGCCGCCCGTACGCCCGCCTGGACTGCCTCGCCTCCAACCCCCGCCTGCGCGACTACTACGAGTCGGCGGGCTACACCGTCGTAGGCGAACAGCGGGCGAAGGACGGCGGGTTGGGGAGTACCTACGCGGTGACACTCCTGGAGAAGCGTCTCGGCGACTGAACAGAATCCGAACCGAATCGAACCGAATCGGCCGGGGCGGGCCTATTTCCGCTGCTGGAAGACCCACTCCCGGATGCCCTCGATGGTGTACGCGATCGGCCAGGTCGAGTTGTGCTCGACGCCGTGCGCGTTGGCAAGACCTCCGGCGAGGGTCGAACCCTTCTTGAACGTCGAGTAGTTGACCGTGGTGCCCTTGGCCTCCATCGCCTTGACGTCCGCGGCGAACTCCGCCGCCGTGGACTGCCCGTCCCAGACCGCCCGACTGACCTTCGTCCCGGCCTTCTCGACGACGGTCATGATGGCGTTCTCTCCGGGATAGGCCTTGGTGTCGCCCTGCGAGACGGTGACCCAGAGGTTCTTCTTCGCCAGCGGCGCGGCCTGGGCGGCGGGCCACTGTCCGGCGACGACCCACGAGGCCGCGAAGAGATCGGGGTACTTGATGTTCAGGCCGAGGGTCATCATCGCGCCCATGGACTGGCCGGTGGAGTACAGCCGGTCGGTGTCGATGCTGTACTTGCCGGTCAGCTCCCGGAGCAGGTCGACGGTGGTGTCGAAGAGCGACGTCGGCTTGTAGTCGTCGCCGACGACCACCTCCGGGTACTGCGGCGCCAGCACGAACGCCGGCCGCTCGGCCTGTTCCTCGGGAGCGGCCCAGCACACCGCGCCCAGCCCCTGCACCAGCGTCGCCCGCACGGTGGTGCTGATCAGGCTCGCGTCGTGCATGAAGAGGACCAGTGGATAGGACTTGGTCCGGTCGTAGCCCTTCGGGACGTAGAGGTTGTACGGCAGTGACCTGCCGGTCTTCGGGTCCTTGTACGTGAACTGCTGGAAGTCGTCGACGATCAGGTTCACCGTGTGGCCGGTGGCGACCTTGGTGTCGTCGGCGGCGTAGCGGGTACCGCCGGTGGTCGTGACCGTGCCGGCCTGGACGACGGTGCCCTTCGCCGCCTTGATGGTGGCGGGTCCGCCCGTCGAGCCCACCTGTGGACCGGGGATGACGTAGGGGCTGCTCGAAGCGGACGCCGAGGCCGACGAGGACGCCGACGCCGACGGCTGGGTGGTCCCCGCCGCGCCCCCGCCCCCGCCCCCGCCCATGCCTCCCCACAGCAGCGCGCTGTCGTCGTCCGGGGAGAGCTCCACGATGACGTACGGCCCGTCCTTGCCCTGGTCGGCGAGGGCCGCGGCGGTGTTGGCGTACACCTTGGTGACGGTCCGCCCCGCGACGGTGAAGGACGTCTTCGTGAGCGTGGAGGTGTCGATCGCGGTGTCGTACTCGACGGCCACGGCGATGAACTTCTGGCCGTCGCCGTAGACCTGGGTGACGGCGGTGGCACCTTTCACATGACCGCCACCACTACCGCTGCCACTGCCACTACCGCTGCCGGAGTCACAGGCCGCGAGGCCCGACGCGGCGACCGCCGCCGTGGTCCCCGCCCCCACAACCCGCGCTAAAAAAGCGCGCCTTGTCGTCATTTTCCACACCTCAATTCAGGGACTTGATAATGCGCCCGATGCGGTTGGCGGCCTTCTCCGCGGTGCCCTGGATGTAGAAGCCGTCGACCGCCTCGTAGGTGACGTGGTCGAAATTCCATTTGTCGGGCATGTTCTTGGCGCCGCCCTCGAACATCGACATGACGAAAGTGCTGGAGAACGACGAATTCTCGCGGATCGCGGTCGCGGTCGTGGTGGACAACTCCGGTGCCACACCGGCGAAGACACCCTTGCCGACCTGGAAGACCCAGATCGGCACCTGGGCGGTGCCGGTGGGGGTGAAGGTGACGGTCTTGGTGGGCGCGCTGGCCTGGGGCCCCTGAACCTGCGTCGTGGTGATGTCGTCGGTGACCAGCCGCACCGCGACCTTCGTGCCGCTCTCGTACTTGCTGATCCCCTCGGCCACCCGCACGATCTCGTTCCCGAGCCGCTCGCCCTGCGCGGTAAGCAGCGCGAAGCCGGCGTCGTGCAGATCGACGCCGTAGGTCCAGCCCTTGTCCTTGTCGATCGTGTACCGCTTCGAGCGGTAGGCCGGGAACTGGTCGCCGCACGCCCCGACCAGCCAGAAGCCGACGGCTCCGGGGTACTGGCTCTCGACGTGCGCGACGGCCGCGCCGGCAAGGTCGGCGGTGATCGGCAGGGTGCCGTCGGCCATGACGGAGTCCTGCATCACGCAGGACTGCACGTTGTAGTTGGTCAGCACGGCGATCGGATTGCCGTCGAGGTCGTTGAAGCGGGCGACGTACACGCCCTTGTCGGAGGGCAGTTGCTCGTTGACGCCGAGCCAGTAGCCGTCGGCGGTGGACACGTTGCGGTTGACGTTGACGTCGGACCGGCCGGCGCCGTAGCCGACCTCCGCGTCCTGGAGGTTCGTGACGGCGTCGGCCACGGCGGACTTGGTGGCGGCGACGATGTTCTGCACATAGGCGGCGGCACCGGCCGAGGACGAACTGGCCTGGACGTGCGGCGCGGAGAAGCAGTGCGTGACGGTGACCATGATGTTCGCGGCGGTGACGCCGCTGGCCGCGGTGATGGCGGTCCGCATCAGCGCGATCGCCTCCGCGCTGATCGAGGTCAGGTCCAGCACGGCCAGGGCGATACGGCGGGAGCCGGACTCCACCAGCAGCACACGGACGTTGAGGTCGTCGTGCACGGCGGTGAAGTTGTCCAGCGGCAGGAGCGAGGCCGCGGGGGTGAACGCGGCCTTGCCGACGCCGACCTTGAGCCCGGCCGCCGCCTTTGCGCCGGTGGCGGCCTGGGCGGAGGTGGCACCGCCGACCACGGTCGCCGCGAGCGCGGTCGCCGCACCGGCGGCCACGACGGTCCGCCGGCTCAACTCGCCCTGATTCTGGTACCGCTCAGACATGTGCTGTCCTCCGAGACGCTGCGGGTGGGGTTTTGGCTAACACCCGGGCAGCATCACAGCGAAATTCGAGGCCAGCAATAAGGAACGCACGCAACCAATGCTTTCGCGAACAGCACACCAATTGAAATGCGCCAGCCGCGGGAATTCACAGGAATAGGGCGCGAATTCACAGCGATCTCAGAGAATCCTCGGAGCGGCCGACGCAACATCAACACGACGACCCTCGACCATCAGCCCTTAACGCACACGACCTGCTTCAGTTTCGCCACGACTTCCACCAGGTCCCGCTGCTGATCGATGACCTGCTCGATCGGCTTGTAGGCACCCGGGATCTCGTCCACGACGCCGGAGTCCTTGCGGCACTCCACACCCCGTGTCTGCTCCTCCAGGTCCTTCGTCGAGAAGCGACGCTTGGCCGCGGTACGGCTCATGCGCCGACCGGCGCCGTGCGACGCGGAGTTGAAGGACTTCTCGTTGCCGAGGCCCTTCACGATGTACGAGCCCGTACCCATCGAGCCCGGGATGATCCCGTACTCGCCGGAGCCGGCGCGGATCGCTCCCTTACGGGTGACGAGCAGGTCCATGCCCTCGTACCGCTCCTCGCTCACGTAGTTGTGGTGGCACGAGATCTCCTGCTCGAAGGTCGGCTTCGCCTTCTTGAACTCCTTGCGGATCACGTCCTTCAGGAGCGCCATCATGATCGTGCGGTTGTACTTCGCGTACTCCTGCGCCCAGAAAAGGTCGTTGCGGTACGCCGCCATCTGCGGGGTGTCCGAGATGAAGACGGCGAGGTCACGGTCGACCAGGCCCTGGTTGTGCGGGAGCTTCTGCGCCGTGCCGATGTGGTGCTCGGCCAGTTCCTTGCCGATGTTCCGGGATCCGGAGTGGAGCATGAGCCACACCGAACCGGACACATCAACACACACCTCGCAAAAGTGATTTCCTCCGCCAAGTGTGCCCATTTGCTTCGCGGCCCGCTCCTCCCGGAACTTCACCGCATCCGCAACCCCCTCGAACCGCCCCCAGAACTCGTCCCACCCGGAAGTCGCGAACCCATGCATCCGCCCGGGATCGACGGGACTGTCATGCATCCCCCGCCCCACCGGAATCGCCTGCTCGATCTTCGACCGCAGCCGCGACAGGTCGCCGGGAAGATCGTTCGCCGTGAGTGACGTCTTCACCGCGGACATTCCGCAGCCGATGTCGACGCCCACCGCCGCCGGACACACCGCACCCCGCATCGCGATGACCGAGCCGACCGTCGCACCCTTGCCGTAGTGCACGTCCGGCATGACGGCCAGGCCCTTGATCCAGGGGAGGGTGGCCACGTTGCGGAGTTGCTGCAGCGCGCCTTCCTCGACCGAGGCCGGGTCGGTCCACATACGGATGGGGACCTTCGCCCCCGCCATCTCTACATACGACATTTCGTCCTCATTCCCCCGGAAAACAACAGAAGTCTAAAATCGCAAAACCGGCGCCAAGGTCAACGAAAGGGACAGCGGACCGGCGTTCACGGCTGTGCGTGCGATACACATTGTCTCCAGGGGGTCCCCGGGTGCGGCAAGCGATTAACCAGCGGGGACACTGACAGGACCCTTGATCATCGCCCAGAACCCTTGATCGTCGTCGAGAGGAGCCCGACCGTGCAGCGGAAGGCATACGTACCCGGCGCCGCCGCGCTCCTCGTGGCGCTGCTGGCCGGCTGCACGAGCGGTTCGGGCAGCGGCGGTACGACGGACGACGCGAACCCTGGCGACGCCGGTACGGCGACGGCGGCGGCCCAGCCGGGCAAGTACCGCACGCTTCCGGAACCCTGCGGAGCCGTCGGCCAGAGCACGCTGGACTCCCTGCTCCCCGGCATCAAGCAGATCACGGACGCGGACCAGCGCGAGGCCGCCTACGCGGGCACGGCGACGCTGACGTTCGACACGGACCGCAAGGTGGGCTGCCGTTGGAAGGTGGAGTCCACGGACGCGACCGACCATCTGCTGGTCGATTTCGAGCGGGTGGTGTCGTACGACAACGCGGTGAGCGACGACAGCGAGGCGAAGTCGATCTTCACGACGAAGGAAGTGGCGGCGGATCTTCCGGAGCCGGCCGCCAGCACCACCGCGTCGGACTCGGCCACCCCCTCGACCTCGACCTCGGCCTCCGCCGGCACCACCCCCTCCTCTTCCGCGTCCGCGTCCTCCTCGGACTCGGCCTCGACCTCCGCCTCCCCTTCCGACTCGACCACCCCGGCCGCCCTCCAGCCCCGGACACTCTCCGATCTCGGTGACGACGCGTTCCTCGACGACGCGTTGAGCAGCTCCGGTTCGACGGCCAAGCAGCGGACGGTAACTGTGGTGTTTCGCACGTCCAACGTCGTTGTGACCATCGAGTACGAGGAGCAGCCGGCGACGGTCGGCGTGGTCCCGGACAGCCAGAAGATGCAGGACAGGGCGCGGAAACTGGCCGCGCAACTGGCCGACTCGCTCAACGGTTAGGGGCTCGTACGGTCACTTTCGGGGGCCCGCTCAAAGCCCGTGAACGGAGACCGCACAGCTGACTCACCGCGTACCGTGGCCCCTCGGACCCGATCCGACGGCAGGAACCACGAGCGTCATGAGTGAAGGAACCATGCATCAACCAGCACAGCGTGACCAGCAGGACCACCAGCGAGCGAAGCGTCTTCACCGCGTCCTTGTCTGCGCGGCAGCGGTCCCGGTGATGCTGATCGCGGCCGGCTGCTCCTCGGACTCCGGTTCGGGCGACAGCTCGGCCAAGGACACGGCCGGTCTCGGCGCGACGACCTCCGCCGACGCCACGGCCGCTCCGACGGTGCAGGCGGCGGCGTACAAGAAGCTGCCCGAGCCGTGTGCGGTGCTGTCGAAGAAGACGTTGACCGAGCTGGTCCCGAAGGGGGCCAAGTCGGGCAAGGAGGGGACGTCGACGGACACGGCGTCGCGGGGCAGTTGCTCCTGGACGAGCCTGGACAACAACGGGGTCAAGGGTTCGCAGTTCCGCTGGCTGAACGTGTCGTTGCTGCGGTTCGACTCGTCGCAGACGCAGGGCGAGGGCGACAAGCTGGCCGCGTCGTACTACGCGAAGCAGGTGCAGGAGGCGCAGTCGGTCACCGGCGCGAAGAACACCAAGTCGGTGCCGGTCGCGGGCGCGGGTGACGAGGCCACGGCGGTGCGCTACGACCTGAAGAAGAAGGAAGGCGCCTTCAAGCAGCAGACGGTGGTGGCGCGGGTCGAGAACGTGGTCGTCACGATCGACTACAACGGCGCGGGTCTGGCGGGCGACAAGACGCCGAGCGCGGACACACTGACGAAGGCGGCGGAGAAGGCCGTGAAGGAGGCCGTGGCAGCGGTCACGACGGCCAACGGCAGCGGCGGCGGGAGCAGCACCGGCTCGCCCTCCGCGTCCCCGTCCAAGTCCCCGTCCAAGTCCGCATCTCCCTCCGCGTCGGCGTCCAAGGCCTCTCCCTCCCCCTCTGCCACCAAGAAGAGCTGACCGTCACATCCACACCGCTTTTCGCCCTCAACTCGCAGGTCAGCCAAGCCTTTTGACGGAGCCCGACCCCTCCTGGGTGCCGGGCTCCTGGCGGACCGACGCCCGGGACGCCGCACACATGTGCCACCCTGTTGCGCGCAACACCATGCAAGGGGAGGGGAGTACGGGTGTCCGCGCCCATTCAGCTCACACGTATGCACCGGGTGCTCATCGGCGTGGTCGTCTCCGGTGCGGTGGTCATCGCCGGTATCGGCTTCGCCGGTTCGTACGCCGCGGTACGCGAACTCGCCCTGAAGAAGGGCTTCGGTAACTTCGCGTACGTCTTCCCGGTCGGTATCGACGCGGGTATCTGCGTCCTGCTCGCCCTGGACCTGCTCCTGACCTGGATCAGGATTCCCTTCCCGCTGCTGCGCCAGACGGCGTGGCTGCTGACGGTCGCGACGATCGCGTTCAACGGCGCCGCCGCCTGGCCCGACCCGCTCGGTGTCGGTATGCACGCGGTGATCCCGATCCTGTTCGTGGTCTCCGTCGAGGCGGCCCGGCACGCGATCGGCCGGATCGCCGACATCACCGCCGACAAGCACATGGAGGGCGTCCGCCTCACCCGCTGGCTGCTCTCCCCCCTCCCGACGTTCCTCCTCTGGCGCCGGATGAAGCTGTGGGAACTGCGCTCCTACGAGCAGGTCATCAAGCTGGAGCAGGATCGTCTCGTCTACCAGGCCCGCCTCCACTCCCGCTTCGGCCGCGCGTGGCGCCGCAAGGCCCCGGTGGAGTCCCTGATGCCCCTGCGGCTGGCCCGCTACGGCGTCCCGCTCGCGGAGACCGCCCCCTCGGGTCTGGCGGCGGCGGGCATCGAGCCCGTACTGCTGCCCCCCGCCCCGCAGTTGGAACCGGCCCGCGAGCCGCAGACACCGGCCGTACAGAGCAACCCGGCACCGGCCCGGGAACAGCTGCCGGCACCCGCGCCGAACGAGCCCGAGCAGCCGGAGGAATACACCGAGCCGCAGAGTCAGTGGCTCCAGGCGCGGGACCCCCAGACCGTCGCGTACCAGGGCGGCTACGACCCGACGTACGACCCGGACAGCGCGTACCGGCAGTGGTACGCGGAGCAGCAGCAGGCCGAGCAGTTCCAGCAGTACGAGGAGGAGCAGCAGCAGTTCGCACAGCAACGGCGGTTCGAGCAGCAGCAGTTCCAGGAACAACAGCAGTTCCCGCAACAGCAACAGCGGTACGAGGAGCAGCAGCCGGAGCCCGAGCCCTCGCCCGAGGACACCGGTACGTTCCCGATCCCGGCGGGCCCGGGCCGCACCCGTGAGATGGGAGCGGGCGGCGGCACGGAGCCGTCCGAGGACGACTACTACCTCATCTTCAAGAAGTCGATAGACGGCAGCTACCCGACCGGGGGCCAGTTCCGGGGTGACGTGGAGGCCACGTACGGCATCACGCTCCCGCAGCGCGAGGCCGAGCGAATGGTCAACCGCTTCACCAACCGCCACACGGCGGAACTCCAGGAAGACCACATCGCCTAAGCGGTTCTCCTACGACGATGAGGGCGCCCCGAGCCATCGAGCTCGGGGCGCCCTCATCGTCGTAGAACGGCTTACTCGCCGAGCAGGCTCCGCACCCGCTCCTGTCCCACCGCGAGGAGCAGTGTGGGCAGGCGCGGGCCGGTGTCGCGGCTGACGAGCAGGTGGTACAGGAGGGCGAAGAACGTCCGCTGGGCGGTCTTGATCTCCGGCGGGAGTTCCTTCGCGGTCGCGTCGGCGGAGAAGCCGGCCTGGACCTTCGGGACGCCGTAGACGAGATGGCTCAGGCCGTCCAGGGACCAGTGGTCGGCGAGTCCGTCGGTGAGCAGTCGCAGGGACTGCCGGGCGGACTCGTCGAGGGACTTGAGGAGGTCGGTGTCGGGTTCGTCGCGCACGATGGTCCGCTGGTCGGCGGGGACGTGCGTGTTGATCCAGGCCTCGGCCTTGTCGAGCCGGGGGCGGACCTCGTCGAGGGTGGACAGGGGGTTGGCGGGGTCGAGTTCGCTGAGGATGCGCAGCGTCTGGTCCTCGGCTCCGGCGGTGATGTCGGCGACGGAGGCGAGGGTGCGGTACGGCAACGGGCGGGGCGTGCGCGGGAGTTCACCGGCGGCGGTGCGTACGGCACGGGAGTGCGCGGCGAGGTCGGCGGGAAGGGCGGACCCGTCCTCGACCTTCCCGTCCAGCTTGTCCCACTCGTCGTAGAGGCGCTGGATCTCCTGGTCGAAGGCGATCTTGAAGGACTGGTTGGGGCGGCGGCGGGCGTAGAGCCAGCGCAGGAGCTGCGGTTCCATGATCTGGAGCGCGTCGGCCGGGGTGGGGACCCCGCCCTTGCTGCTGGACATCTTGGCCATGCCGCTGATGCCGACGAAGGCGTACATGGGCCCGATGGGCCGCTCGCCGCCGAAGATCCCGACGATCTGCCCGCCTACCTGAAACGAGGACCCGGGAGACGAGTGGTCGACACCGCTCGGCTCGAAGATCACGCCCTCGTAGGCCCAGCGCATCGGCCAGTCGACCTTCCAGACCAGCTTGCCGCGGTTGAACTCGCTGAGCAGGACGGTCTCGGTGAAGCCGTCCTCGGTGCAGACGTACGTCAGCTCGGTGGTGTCGTCGTCGTAGGCCGTGACGGTGGTGAGGTCCTTGCCGCAGCTGCCGCAGAAGGGTTTGTACGGGAAGTACCCGGCGGACCCGGAGCTGCCGTCGTCCTCTTCAGCGGCCCCCGACCCCTCCTCGGCCTCCAGCTCGGCGGCGTCGACGGCCTTCTGCTGCTGCTTCTTGGCCGGGGCCTTCTTGGTGCGGTACTGGTCGAGGATCGCGTCGATGTCACCGCGGTGCTTCATGGCGTGCAGGATCTGCTCGCGGTACACGCCGGAGGTGTACTGCGCGGTCTGACTGATCCCGTCGAACTCCACGCCCAGCTCGGCGAGCGACTCGACCATCGCGGCCTTGAAGTGCTCGGCCCAGTTCGGGTAAGCGGAACCGACGGGGGCCGGTACGGAGGTCAGCGGCTTCCCGATGTGCTCGGCCCAGCCGGCGTCCGTCCCCTCCACCCCGTTGGGCACCTTGCGGTAGCGGTCGTAGTCGTCCCAGGAGATGAGGTGCCGGACCTCGTGGCCCCGGCGGCGGATCTCGTCGGCGACGAGGTGCGGGGTCATGACCTCGCGGAGGTTGCCGAGGTGGATGGGACCGGAGGGGGACAACCCGGACGCGACGACGACAGGTTTGCCGGGGGCCCGACGCTCCGACTCCTCGATGACCTCATCCGCGAAACGGGAGACCCAGTCGGTGGTCTCGGTGCTCTGAGCCACGATCGGCACGTCCTTCTTTCTCAAGGCAGTCACTACGGTCAATTCGGCTGCACCCCCAGTTTAGGCGGCACAGCCACCACTCAATGGTCGCGGGGGCCGAGGCTCGGACGGCGACGCAGCCGCCCCCAGGGGCGCGGGGCCGAGCGCCTGGATGGCAGCGCAGCCACCTCTCACCGGTCGCGGGAGCTGAGGCTCGGACGGCGACGCAGCCACCTCCCAAGGGCGCGGGGCCGCGGCCTGGATCGCAGCGCAGCCACCTCCAGGCGCGCGAGGCTGAGCCTTGGATGACGGCGCAGCCACCTCCCAGGCGCGCGGCGGCCGAGCCTTGGATGGCGACGCAGCCACCTCCCAGGCGCGCGAGGGCCGAGCCTTGGATGACGGCGCAGCCGCCTCCCAGGCGCGCGGCGGCTGAGGCTTGGATGGCGGCGCAGCCGCCTTCAAGGGGCGCGGGGAACTGCGCGACCAGCCCCCACCGGGCCCGCACCCGAAAAACTCGCTTTACCCCCCGTGGGATACTGACCGTGTCTACCAAACCCACGAGGAGAACGGCTCCCACCCCATGACCTCGGTCACGTCGCTCACGGATCTCGTCCACCAGCGCCTCTCGGACGCCCTCGCTTCCACCCTCCCGGAAGCCGACGGAGTCGACCCCCTGCTGCGACGGAGTGACCGTGCCGACTTCCAGGCGAACGGCATCCTCGCCCTCGCCAAGAAGGCCAAGGCCAACCCCCGGGAGCTGGCGACGCAGGTCGTCTCGCACATCACGACGGGCGATGTGATCCAGGACGTCGAGGTCTCCGGCCCCGGCTTCCTGAACATCACGATCACCGACAAGGCGATCGCCGAGAACCTGGCCGCGCGCTACGCGGACCCGGCCCGCCTCGGCGTCCCCCTCGTGGACCACCCGGGTACGACGGTCATCGACTACGCGCAGCCGAACGTCGCGAAGGAAATGCACGTCGGCCACCTCCGCTCCGCGGTGATCGGCGACGCGCTCGTCCAACTCCTGGAGTTCACCGGCGAGTCGGTGGTCCGGCGGCACCACATCGGCGACTGGGGTACCCAGTTCGGGATGCTGATCCAGTATCTGGACGAGCACCCGGGCGAGTTGGACCACGGCGACGCGCAGGTGACCGGCGAGGAGGCGATGTCGAACCTCGACCGGCTCTACAAGGCGGCGCGCAAACTCTTCGACTCCGACGAGGAGTTCAAGACGCGGGCCCGGCGCAGGGTCGTAGACCTCCAGGCGGGCGAACCCCAAACCCTCGCCGCGTGGCAGAAGTTCGTGGACGAGTCGAAGATCTACTTCTTCTCCGTCTTCGAGAAGCTGGACATGGAGATCCGGGACCCGGACATCGTCGGCGAGTCGGGTTACAACGACATGCTGGACGAGACCTGCCGGCTCCTTGAGGAGTCCGGGGTCGCGGAGATCTCGGACGGCGCGCTGTGCGTGTTCTTCGACGACATCAAGGGCCCGGACGGCAACCGGACCCCACTGATCGTCCGCAAGTCCGACGGCGGCTACGGCTACGCGGCCACCGACCTGTCCGCGATCAGGGACCGGGTCTTCAACCTGAAGGCGACGTCGCTCCTGTACGTGGTCGACGTCCGGCAGTCCCTGCACTTCAAGATGGTCTTCGAGACCGCGCGGCGGGCCGGCTGGCTGAACGACGACGTCTCGGCGTTCCAGCTGGCGTTCGGCACGATCCTCGGCAAGGACGGCAAGCCGTTCAAGACGCGTGAGGGTGTGTCGGTGAAGCTGGAGGACCTTCTCGACGAGGCGGTGCAGCGGGCGACCGCGGTCGTCCGGGAGAAGGCCGAGAAGATGGGCCTGACCGAGCAGGAGATCGTGGAGAACGGCCGGTACGTCGGGATCGGCGCGGTGAAGTACGCCGACCTGTCGACGTCCGCCGTGCGGGACTACAAGTTCGACCTGGACCAGATGGTGTCGCTGAGCGGTGACACGTCGGTGTACCTGCAGTACGCGTACGCCCGTATCCAGTCGATCCTGCGCAAGGCGGGCGAGGCCCGGCCGCTGGCTCATCCGGAGCTCGAACTGACCGGGGCGGAGCGGGCGTTGGGCCTGCACCTGGACCAGTTCAGCGAGGTGGTGGCGGACGCGGCGAAGGAGTACGCCCCGCACAAGCTGACGGCCTATCTGTACCAACTGGCGTCCCTGCTCACGACGTTCTACGACCAGTGTCCGGTCCTGCAGGCCGACACGCAGGAGCAGAAGGAGAACCGTCTGCTCCTGGTGGACCTCACGGCCCGGACCCTGCACCGGGGGATGGCGCTGCTGGGTATCAGGACGCCCGAAAAGCTCTGACCGTTCCACCCGTTCCACCCGTTCCACGAAGCGCACGACTGCGGCCTGTTCTCTCCCCGGAGAGGACAGGCCGCGGTCGTTCGGCCGCCGACCGGGAAAAGGGATTGTTTTGACGGGCGTGTGCCGTAGCTGTGTAGTGTCCTGGAATGCCCAGAGTCAAGGTCAGTGTGATCGTTCCCGTCTACAACACCGGGAAGTACGTCGACGAGTGCGCCCCGTCGCTGCTGGGGCAGAGTCTGCCCGCCGACGAGTACGAGGTCGTCTACGTCGACGACGGCTCGACGGACGACACACTGAGCCGCCTGGAGAAGATCGCCGCCGGGCACCCGAACGTCCAGGTGCACACCCAGCCGAACTCGGGCTGGCCGGGCGCCCCGCGCAACCTCGGTATGCGGCACGCGCAGGGCGAGTACATCCAGTTCGTCGACCATGACGACAAGCTGGGGCCCGAGGCGCTGGAGCGGCTGTACGAGCACGCGAAGCGCACCGACGCGGATGTCGTCCTGGGCAAGATGTCCAGCACGATGGTGCGGCCGAGGCGGCTGTTCCGGCACACGGTGGACGCCTGCACGATCGAGAACGACGAGCTGATGCAGAGCATGTCGCCGCACAAGATGTTCCGGCGGGCGTTCGTCGAGGAGCACGGGCTGCGGTTCCCCGAGGGCCCGTGGATCCTGGAGGACCTGGCCTTCGTCAGCGCGGCCTACCTCAAGGCGGCGAGGATCGCGATCCTCGCCGACTATCCCGTCTACTACTGGATGAAGCGGGACGACGGCGGCAACAACACCCAGCACCGTTTCGACCCCCGGCACGGTTTCTGGGCCAACACCCGCACGATCGCCCGCCAGATCAAGGACGGCACGACCCCGTCCGACGACATCGACGCCCTCCAGAACCGCCTGCTCCACCGCCTGTACCACGTGGAGGTCCTCTCCCGGACCCGCGAGCCCGAGATCCTGCGCGAGGACCCGGCCGAGCAGCGACAGCGTTTCGAGGCGGCACGCGAAGTGGCCGTGTCGGAATTCCCGGCGGCGGTCCGGGAGGGCCTACCCGCCGTGTCCCGACTGCGTGCCACCCTCCTGGAGGCCGGTGACTTCGACGGCGCGGTGACGCTCGCCGAGCGCGTCCGCGAGATCAAGCCCCGCAGCACGGTGGGCGAACCGCGCTGGGAGAACGGCCACTTGGTCGCCGACATCACGCTGGAACTGCTGCGCGGCGACGGCGAACCGCTGACCCTGGTCGAACGGGACGGCAAACAGTGGCTGGACCCCGACCTCCTGGACGGCGTTCCGGGCACGGCGGACGGCTGGGAGGTCCCCGACCCGTTCCGGCTGGCGTACGCGGAGTTGATCGTCAAGGACCGTGACCGCGAGGACTGGTGGTACCCCGAGGGCGACCTCTCGCTCGGCCTACGACCGCTCGGCGAAGGCCGCTCCCAACTGGTCGCCTCCGGACGGCTGTCCCTCGACCCGGAGCGGCTGGCGGGCGGACGTCCGCTGGAGCGCGGGGTGCACGACGTGTGGGCCTACGTCCAACTCCTGGGCGTGGACCGGATGGTGCGCGTGACGGGCGACGCCACGCCGGGCACCCCGGCGGCGGGTCCCGCGCTGACCGGCGGCAGGCTGTCCTTCCCGTACTGGACCGGCAGCGGCCAGCTGGCCCTAGACGTGGACCAGCGTCAGCGCAAGCTGGGCCAGGACACGTCGACGGTGGCCGCGACCAACGCCGGGCGGGGCGAGGGCAGTTCACTCCCGCTGCCGTACCTCGCGGCGACGCAGGACAGCGCGCCCGTCCGCCTGAAGGTCACCGTGGGCACGCTCGGAGTGCAGGCCGAACTGCTCCCGGCCCCCGGCACCGATGTGGCCCAACTCCGGCTCCCCGCCCGCCTGAAGCTCCCCTCCGGCCGCTACCCGGTCAACATCCCGAAGACGGCCAAGCCGCTCGCCCACGCCGTCGTCCGCGACGGCACGGTGCTCCGCGTGGAGGGCCCGGCGTACGAGTCCGGCGGCGGGCGCCGCTTCCTGGACGCGCTGGCGGACAACCGTCAAGTACGGCGGGTGCGGCGGCTGTTGGGCCGGTAGGAGCTGAGGGGTTACAGAGGCGCCAACTCCACCCTGCCGGTGAATCGGCCGCCCACTTGACCGGCGAGCCAATGGACGCGGGCGGTCTGGTCGCCGTTCCGGTTCCGGACGTGCACGTGGATGGTGTGGTCCGGCGACGGCTCGTCCTGGTAGAGGTCCCGGGAATTCACGGTCAGCGTGAGGTACGCGTACTTCTGCGAGATCGCCTCCAGTCCCGCTTCGGGAACCGCGGGCCATGCGTCGAGATCCCACCGAACAGCCGCGGGATCCGGCCCCAGAGCAGCGATGAAGGGCTCAGCGCGGTCGATCGGACGACCCCAGTCGAACACTTGGACAGGCAGGCAGTCCGCGGGGTCGTCGCCGGCCTTCGACGAACCGTGCTCCTTGCCGGCCGACGCCCACCATTCGAGGCCGGGCAGTACATGACGTACTCGCGCCAGGACATCCGGCGACCTGATCACGGCTTCGAAGTCGACCTCTCCCTGACCGATGTCCGCCATGCCCAGCAAGGTACGCACCGCCCGTATCGCTTCCGACAGGTCGGCGGTTGTGAGGACAGCAGCCGCGGCAGAGTTGCTCATCCCGGAACCATAAGACGGCACTCACGGACCAGCCCGAGCGGCATGACCTGGGCGAAGGCCGTGATGCACCCCTCTCCCGGTGGCAGACTCCGTGTCATGGCGTACTTCTGGGTGAGCGACAAGGGTGACAAGTACCACGGCTGGGAAGGCTGTTGGGCCCTTGAAGCCGGGCAGGCCGCTGCCGACTCGCAGGAGGGCCATGAGCGGCACAACGTGACGCGGTACGACAGCGAGGACGCCGCTCGGGCCGCAGCCTTGGAGCACGCCCGGTGCGAGGCCCGCGGGTGCTTCGCCCGGGGACGCGGTGCTGGGCTCGCCCAGCTGTCGCAGCGGGCCCGCAAGGATCTGGACGATCCGAACTGGCTCGCGCGTCATGACGTGCCGGCCGACGACTGAGATCTCAACGCTGTTCGGAACCACTATTCCTCCCGCCCGCCCCGTCCGACGCCCAGCCAGGCTCCGTACAGGCCGCCCATGGCGACGACCACGATCGCCAGGGAGTCCGGCGGTACGCCGATGAGCAGCAGGACGACGACGGTTGTCAGGACGGCGACGAAGGCGAGCAGGTCGAGAGTGCGGGTGCGTTTCGGCGCGGGCATGATTGTTCCTCGCTTCTCCGTGGGTGGGCTGCGAATAGCCTGCGCAGGACGGCGATTTGTCCTCAACCGCGATGCGGAAGCGCCTGACCACGGGCCCTGCCTTGCCGGACAATGCCCTTTGTCCGTGGACATATGGGCATCGGGACCAGGAGACAGATGGCCGAGCAGCAGTCGCCCCGTCGGGCGGGCCGGAAGTTCGCCCCTGTGCGGGCGGACACGGAGGAGTACAAGGCTCTCGTCACGTTCCTGCGCAAGCGCATGGAGGTCGCGGGCATGACGGTCCGGGCGCTGGCCGAGACGGACGCGACCGGTCTGGGCAGGGCCGCGATCAGTGAGCGTCTGGCGGGTGCGAAGCTCGACGGCGGGTTCGTCACGGCGATCGTCGAAGCCTGCACGGCCGCGCCGGAGCTACGGCCGAGGCGCACACGCCTGCTCGCGGAGGGCCTGGACCTGCTGGCCAGGGCGGAGAACCGGCGCACTCCGGTACTCGACGTGAGGAACGAGAAGGACCCGGTCATCAGAAGTGTGGCGGTGGCCGCCCAGGCGAGAACGATCGAGCTGTATGAGGAACTCCGGCTCAAGAACAACCAGTTGGAGTCCCTCAACCAGGTCCGGTACGCATCCGAACTGGCCCTGCGTGACGCCACCGGCCTCGCGTCCGTGCTGTCCGTCTGGGTGGTCGTCCTCGCCGACGAGGTGGAACACCTCACCCGGGAACGGGAGTTGACCATGGCGGCGATCCCGCCCGACCTGCCGCGTCTCCGGAGTATCGACTCGGAACTGACCCGCACGATCGAACGCCACGACCGCACCAGTTCCCGGCTGGCCCGGACGGAACAGGACCGCCAACTGGCCACCGCACTCCTCGCGGAGGCCATGACCCGAACCCGGGAGATCCGTCGCGAGCGGGGGACCGCACAGCTTCCGGGGCCGGGCGCGGAGGAAGTCGCCCCGCAGAGAGGCTACGGCGACGACGTGGACGTGGCTCTGGAGCGGGCCGAGGCGCTCAGCCGGACGATCGCGGACCGTCTGCGCGATGCCGTGACCGCACTGGACGACGGCGCCGAGACGCTCCCGTTGTCCACCGTGGACAACGCGGACAATGGCCCGACCAGCACGGACGCCACGGACAACCCGTTGTGGTGGGACGTGGAAAGCGAGGTGCCGACTGCCGCGTTCACCTGGGCCGAGGAGACGGCGGTCTCGCTGCCGGCCACGCAAGACCCGGCGGATCCGTCCTTCGAAGCGCTCGTACGGAAACGTCAGCCACGTGAGGTCATGCTGCTGGCGGACCGGCTCCTGGCGCATGGACGGGAGGAGGTTTCCGTACGGCTGCGGACCGCGCTGGCGCTCTCCATGCCGACGGAGGAGCTCGCGCGGCTGGTTCTGGTGCTGACCGAGATTTCCGGCCCCATGCGGGCCGAACAGGGTGCGGAGATGCTGCTGGCGGCGTTGCTGCTGCGCGCGCCGAGCGATGTGCTCGCCCTGACCGTGCAACTGGCCGATGTCGGTGAAGTACTGCCGAGGTTGGTGCGATCGGGAATCACCGCGTTCGTCCGACGACCGCGGGCGGATGTCGCGGACTACCTGCGGGAGCAACTCGGCCAGGGCAGGCGCCTGATCAGGCAGAACAGCCTCGTGATCCAGGCCGTCGTCCGCGAGTGGCCGACCGAGGAGATCCTCGCCCTGGTCGAGGAGTTGGAGGACGGGGACGACGAGGAGAGCCACTTCGTCCGGCTGCTCTTCAGCGCGCTGCCCCGGCCTCCGCTCGCCCAGACCGAGTTGCTGCTGCATCTGTGGACCAAGCTGCCCAGCACATATTTCGGCGAGACGCTGCCGGGCGTGTACCAAGGCGACTGGAAGGATCTGGCCGACGCCGTGGCAGCCCTTCACCGGGAGTGGCCACCGCCCCTCGACCGTGCCGCTCGGGAACTGGCCGCGGCCGTAATGCCCCTGATCATCCGCGGTGAGTCACTGGCGGTACTCAACCTGATCGCCGATGAGCTCGCCGCCCACCAACTCTCCCCGGAGCGGATCTTCGAGCCCTACCGAGCCCTGCTCGCCCCAGAGCTCCTGAGCCGCCCCGCGGACAAGGCCTGACGACCCACCCGCCTCGCACGCGAACTCGGCCCACACCACCTTGCCGAAGTCCCGTTCCCGTACGCCCCACTTGTCGGCGAGGGCCGATACGAGCAGCAGTCCGCGCCCGCCCTCGTCGGTGTCGTCGGGATGGCTGGGAACGCGCGGGACACCGCCCCCACTGTCGTGCACCTCGGCATGCAGCACACGCCCGTCGCACCGCAGCAACAGCCGGAACTGACGCCCCGGCGGCACGCCGTGCACCAGCGCGTTGGTCGCCAACTCGCTTACGCACAACAGCACATCGGCGCCACGCTCGGTCTCCGCGAGTCCCCAGGCGGCCAGAAACGCGTGAGCGAATTCCCTGGCGGCGGGAACGGACCGGCGTTCGCGCCGGAAGAACTTCTCACTCAGGTTCACGGGACAAGAGTTGCGTAGCGTCACTACTGTTGACAGGGCGTGAGCCCCGGATTCGTTTTTGTACGGGCGGAGTACGGGTTCACGCGGGGTCCGGAACGGGTGGATGTGGGGAGCACCACAGAATGAACTCCAAGAAGAACCGCTCGGCGATGCGGCTACTGGGCTCACAGGTGAAAGCGGCCCGCATGGCCGCCGGGTTGACGCAACGTCAGCTCGCCGAGCGGGCGATGGTCGACGAGGAGACGATCGCGTCGGTCGAGCAGGGCAGGCGCCGGTTGATGCCGTCGCTCGCGAGGACGCTGGACAGGATCCTCGACACGAAGGGGACGTTGGAGGCAGGGGTGGACAACCTGCCGGAGATCGATCAATTCCCGTTGTTCGCAGAGGAGTACATGCTGCACGAGCGGGATGCCATCGCCCTGTCCTGGTACGACGCGCTGGTTGTCCCCGGCCTCCTCCAGACGGAGGCGTACGCCCGCGCACTGATGAGCAGTCGCCTTCCGGCGTACGACGAGGACGAGTTGGAGACGCTCCTGGCGGGCCGCATCAGCCGCCAGGAGATCCTGCAGCGCAAGATCCCCCCGACGATGAGCTTCGTCGTCTGGGAGCCCGCGCTGCTGTGGCCCAACGGGGGTCGCGAAACGCACCGCAACCAACTGCGCGCATTGCGCGAGTACTCCGAACTTCCGGGCCTGTCCTTCCAGATCTTTCCACTGAATCGGACCTCTCATGCAGGGGAGGCAGGCTCCTTCACGCTGCTGGAGACACCTGACCACCAGCACCTCGCCTACACGGAGTCGCAGCGCGGCAGTCAGTGGGTCTCCGACGCGGATGAGGTGTCCATCCTGACGCGCAAATATGCGATGCTGCGGACGCAGGCCCTCACTATCGAGGAGTCACGAAGCCTGCTGGACCGTCTGCTAGGAGATCAATGAGCACCGGACTTCACTGGTTCAAGTCGAGCTACAGCAGCGGCGAGGGCGGCCAGTGCCTCGAAGTCGCCTACGCCTGGCGGAAGTCGAGCTACAGCAGCGACGAGGGCGGCCAATGCGTCGAAGTCGCCACCTGCCCCCACACCATCCACATCCGCGACTCCAAGAACCCGGACGACAGCGGCCCCACGCTCACGGTCTCACCCACCGCATGGACCGCCTTCACCACGCACTCGGCAGCCTCCTAGGAGACCAATGAGCACCGGACTTCACTGGTTCAAGTCGACCTACAGCAGCGAGGAAGGCGGCGCCTGCCTCGAAGTCGCCTACGCCTGGCGGAAGTCCAGCTACAGCGGCAGCGAGGGCGGCCAATGCGTAGAGGTCGCCACCTGCCCCCACACCATCCACATCCGCGACTCCAAGAACCCGGACGGCAGCGGGCCGACGCTCCAACTCGGCCCCACCGCCTGGGCAGCCTTCACCGCCGGCCAGTAACTGAAGATTTCACGTGCGGTCCCGGTATCCCTCGACCTGATCGGCGATCGCTTCCAGCGCCTCCGCGCCGATGACCGTTTCCAGGGCATCGCCGACGAACCCACGGGCGCGAGCCAGCCGGGCGGGAAGGCCGTGCTCCACGACGTACTCAAGAAGTATGCCGGGATCGCCTCCCGCACCGATGCGTGACAGCACCCGGTCCAGAGAGACGACGTACTCCTCCAGGTCCCGGAACAAATCGGTGAACCCCGCCAGCTCTGCTTCAACGCTACGGGTCACGTTCTCCATCGCCTTTCCCCTCTTGTGATCTTCGGGCGAGTCGACGGACAACTCCCCACGCCCCAACTGTCAGTGGCCGCTTCTACAGTCTCTGACATGGCGACTCTTCCCAATCCGCTGCCGAGGCTGGCGGCCGACCCGAGCGGCGGCTCGCTCGGGCTTGAACTCCCTGCCGGGCGACTGATCGACGTGACCGCCGAAGGCCCGTCGGACGAACCGTTGTTGTGGTGTGCGGACGGACCGGCGAGTCCCGGTGGCTACGCCGCGCTCCAGCCCGCGCGCCGGGCGGCCGGGCTGCTGCCACTGCTGATGGACATGGGCGGCACCCAAGGCGGGCTCGAGAACTGGTACTTGAGGCCCGACGAGGTGTCGTACCCCGGCGACCACGACGCCGAAGAGGTGCTGGAGGAGTTCTGGGAGGAGTACGCGGCGGACGAACTCGCCCCGGACGCGGACTACCCCGGCAAGGAAGCCGTCGTCGAGAACTTCGGCGAGCAGGCGACGTACGACGAGACGATCGCCCCGTACGGTCCCGAGTGGCCGGGGCTCGCGCCCGCCACCGAGCCGGAGCCGGAGGTCGACCCCGACACCCGCGCCGCCGAGGTCGCCGACTTCCTTACGGAGAGCAGTTCTTGGCTCAAGGAACCGCGCCTCGCGCTGGTACCGGCCCGCCGCAGCGCGGACATTCCGGCGGCGATCGGCTGGTCGGGTCAGATCAACTACGAGGGGGACGTGGCCCGGCTGTGCGCCGTGCTCCGATCCTGGGAGGACCGCTTCGGCACAAGGGTCGTGGCCCTCACCTTCGACCAGTTGGTGCTGTCGGTGGCGGCCCCGCCGACGACCCAGGAGGAGGCCGAGGCGGTGGCGGCCGAGCACTTCGCCTTCTGCCCGGACAACATCACCCAGGGCCATCACGACGCGCTTCGCGCATACGCCCAGCACGAGGTACTCAACCAGCAGGTGTGGTCCTTCTGGTGGGACTGACCGGCCTGAGCGACCTCAGCGAAGACGCGTGACAGCAGGGCCGCTCGGCAGTTCGGGGTGCGAACCGGACCGACTGCCCGGCGGCCCTCGTCGTGGTGCCACGGCCGTCGGTCGGCCGCCTTGCGCGAGCACGCACGGAACAAACACAAAGTTTGCGCTTCCACCTCCTCAAGTCCCGCATGCGTCATAGGATTTCGCCGCTCTCCACTAAAACGATCCAGTAGCGTGACGGACACGACGCCGATGAAGGTGAGCCTCGTGAGCACGGCTGCGCATCAGGGCGGTACCGGTCCCGACATCCACGTCGCGCACGGCAGAAAGGCTCCTTTCGCATGCCCAGATCCAGCAGACCTGTACTCACCGCCGCCTTAGGCCTTGCCCTCCTGGCCACCGGATGCTCCCTGATGCCGAACAGCAGCGTCTCCTCCGAGGGGCCCACCGTCCTGGGGTTCATCAACGGGGGCACTGATCCGTACCACACCTGCCTGCAGACAGCGGTCACGACGACCACGCAGAACAACCTGTCAAAAGTGGTGACCGCCAACTCGAACGGGAGCAAGGCGGCGGAGCTGCGCAATGTGCGGCGCATGATCGCGGACAAGGTCAACGCCATCATCCTGATCAGCGTGGACGCCAGCGCGCTGAACGCCGACATCGCCACGGCGCGAAAGGCGCACGTACCCATCTTCCTGATCGCGTTGATGCCCGCGGACGACAGCAAGATCCTCGGCGCCGCCGTCGGCAACCTGACCGGGATAGGCAAGTTGGACGCCCAATGGGTCGGCGACGACGCCGCGGGCAAGTCCGTCAAGGCCGGTGTCATCTCCGGCGACGGGAGTACGTCGTCCGACATGATGGTCGCCGGATTCACCAAGAACCTGCCGGCGAACGTGCAGGTGGTGGGCGAAGAGCTGGGCATGTACAACCAGCCGAAGGCCAAGGCCGCCGCGGCGAAGCTGATCCACGCCCACCCCGACATCCAGTACGCGTTCGTCGCCAACGAGGACATGGCCTTCGGGGTGCGTGAGGCGCTCGACGCGGCGGGCGCGCGGAGCGTGAAGATCGTGACCGTCAACGGGACCGATCCGGGGCTCGCCGCCCTCAAGAGCGGGAAGTTCTCGGCGACCGTGTCCAACTCGGTCCAGGACCTGGGCGCCCTGGCGGTGACACACACACTCGGCCTCCTGCGCAAGGAGGACAAGAACAAGATCGCACGCGTCAGTACCCGCCTGGTGACCAAGGCCAACGCGGATACCGCACCCATCTACTGCGACACGGACGGCTGATCGTCGGGACTTGTGGCGGCAGACGACTGCGGCAGCACACCATCCGAGCAACAAAGGGGCTTACCCGTCATGTGTGATTGCACGAACGAATCCAACACCATCTCGACGTCGCGCAGGAGCGTGCTCGCGATCGCGGCAGCGGCAGCCGCCGCGACCGCCGCCGTACCGCTGCTGAGCAGCTCGCCGGCTGCCGCGGCCACGTCGACCACGGCCTCCTCGACGGGTCTGTCCGTGACCCTGCTCGGCACCAACGGCGGCCCGCCGCCCCTGGCCACCCGATACGGCATATCGTCGGCGCTGACGGTCAACGGCAAGACGTACGTGGTCGACTGTGGACGAGGAGCGGTGACCCAGTATCTGCGCGCCGGACTGTCCATGCCGGCCCTGTCCGGGATCTTCCTGACCCACCTGCACGCCGACCACATCGTCGACTACTACTCGTTCCCGATGCTGTCGGCGGGCGTCGCGGGCGTGCAGGGCTTCCAGGCGCCGATCGACGTCTACGGCCCCGGTTCCGCAGGGATCGTCTCGACGGTCACCGGCGCCCCCGGGCTCCTGCCGGGCACCGTCGAGATGACGAAGCTGGCCGGTCAGGCGTACGCGGCCTCACCGACCTTCTTCATGACCGAGCACGCCGGCATCGACCCGGCGACCATGCTCAACGTCCACGACGTGCTGCCGCCGTCGGGTGTCGGCGCCTCGGCGACGAACTCCGCGCCGGCCATGGCGCCGTTCACCGTCATGGAGAACGACGACATGAAGGTCACCGCCGTCCTCGTCCCGCACGGCGCGGTGTTCCCCGCCTACGCCTACCGCTTCGACACCGACCACGGAAGCGTCGTCTTCTCCGGCGACACGGCACCGACCCCGAACATCATCACGCTCGCGGCAGGGGCGGACGTCCTGGTCCACGAAGCCCTGTACCCGGCGGGGCTCGCGGTTCTCGGCCTGCCCCAGGCGCTGATCGACCACATCCTCTCGGTCCACACGGACGTCGCCGACCTCGGCCGGATCGCCGCCGAAGCCGGAGTCCGCACCCTGCTCGCCACCCACATCAGCCCGGGCCAGTCGACCGCGGTCTCCGACACGACCTGGCGAAGCCTGCTCCGCGACAGCGCCCGCACAGCCGGCTTCGGCGGACCGATGATGCTGGGCACGGACCTGCTGAACCTGCCGGTACGCCGACGCAAGACCACCTGAGCCGAGCCACCGTCCCCCTGACCGCCCCGTCAGACCCCGTCTCGGTCAACACGCGGCCGTGGAGCAGGAGATGGCGGTCAGGGGTGACGCGCTGGACGAAGGGGCGCTGGGTGAACGGGGAGCGCGGGTTCGTGGCGATGTGCCGCACCTCGACCAACTGCGCGCCCTGCGCGAGTACTCCGAACTCCCGGGCCTGTCCTTCCGGATCCTCCCGCTGAATCGAACCTCGTATGCGGGAGGGACCGCCGGCGTCAGCCGATCGCGCGAAGCGTGCCGCCAGGCCTGCGGCGAAGGCGTTCCACAGCCTGTGCCGTCGTCTCGTCTGCGGGCAGGAGGACGACCAGTTCCTGCGCGTCGGTGCGCGGCAGCTCCAACCGTTCGCGCTGCCACCGCAGTTCGTGCGCGGTGGGGTGGTTGAGGCGGAGCGGGACCTGTGGCGGTGGCAGGTGGCGGTTGAGCCGCCTGGTGAACTCCTGCCCTGCCAGGGGGGCGAGGTCGGCCGTGAACCACTCGGAGGTCTCCAGGGACGGCCCGAGCCACAGATCGAAGGCCTGTTCATCTGCCACCTGGTCCCAGTCGGCGAAGAACGTCCGGGCCCGCGGATCGGTGAACACATAACGCGTCAGGTTCGGCTCCGGCGTTTCCAGCAGTCCGCTGCCGCGCATCACCGACGCGAACCCCGTGGTGTGCGCGAGCACGTCGCCCAGGCGGTTGGTGACGAACGCGGCTGAGGGGTCAAGGAGTTGGAGGGTGGCCAGCACGGTCGGGCGGACATGGCGGCTGGGCGGCGCCGGCCGCCGGTGCGTGGGGCAGGCTCCGCCGGTGATCTTGGTGAGGTAGCGCAGGTGCTCGCGTTCCACGGCGTCCAGGCTCAGGGCATCGGCGATGGCGTTGACCACGGCGGGGGACGGGTTGCGGTCCCGTCCCTGCTCGATGCGGGTGAGGTACTCGACGCTGATCCCGGCACGCGCGGCCAGGTCCGAACGCCGTAGCCCCGGGGAGCGTCGGCGGCCACGGTCGGGGATCCCGAACGACTCGGGCTGGATGCTGTCGCGCTTGGCTCGGACGAAGTCGCCCAGTGGCGTGCCCATGACCCGAGTTTAGTGGCGGTGCCGGTTCGGTCGGATGCCGCAGCGTGGCCCTGCGGGGGCCAGCCTGTGCCGGGTCTGGTTGCCGCTCCGGCAGCGGTGGACCGTGGATCTCATGAGCGAGAAGCAGCAGAAGCAGCACAAGCTGGTCGTCATCATCGGGAGCGTCCGCGAAGGCCGGTTCGGTCCCGTCGTCGCCTCCTGGGTCGCCGAACAGGCGCGCGTGCACGGCGGGTTCGAGGTCGAGGTCGTCGATCTCGCCGACGTCGAGATCCCGCTGTCGTTGCCGGCGGCGTCACCGAAGTACGCCGGCGACTCCTACCCGCGCCCCGAAGCGATGGCCCCCCTGACGTCCAGCCTGGCGGGGGCGGAGGCCTTCGTCCTGGTCACGCCCGAGTACAACCACAGCTACCCCGCCGCCCTGAAGGCCGCCATCGACTGGCACTTCACCCAGTGGACGGCCAAGCCCGTGGCCTTCGTCAGCTACGGCGGCGCGGCCGGCGGCCGTCATGCCGTCCTGCACCTGGAGAACGTCCTCACCGAACTGCACGCGGTGACCATCCGCGACGGTCTGGCGTTCCCGAACTACTTCACCGCGTGGCAGGACGGGCAGCCGCTGGACGCCGCGGCGCCCGGTTACGCCAAGACCCTGCTGGACCAGCTCGCCTGGTGGGCCACCGCCCTGAGCACGGCACGCGAGGCGAGCCCGTACCCGGCCTGACCGGACTCCTCGCGGCCAACTCCCCACGCCGCGACTGTCAGTGGCCGCCTCTACAGTCTCTGACATGGCGACTCTTCCCAATCCGCTGCCGAGGCTCGCGTCCCTCGGTCTCACGCTTCCGGCCGGTCGGCTGATCGACGCGACGGCCGAAGGCCCTTGGCCCGAACCGCTGTTGTGGCTCGCGGACGAGCGGGCGGCACCGGACACGTGGGCCGCGCTGCGGCACACCGCGCCGGCGGCCGGGCTGCTCCCGGTCGTGCTCGATGTGGGCGGCGGGCACGGCGGGCCCGAGGAG
>NZ_JAWOAI010000046.1:0-31534 GCF_033194735.1 Streptomyces sp. W16 | reverse complement strand
CCGCCGCGTGCCGGGCCTCGGCCTGGGCGCGCGCGACCCGGGCCTCCCGCTCGGCGTCGGCGAAGGCCGGATTGCTGAACACGATCTCCTTGAGCGCGACTTCACAGGCCAGCCGCTGGTCATGTGCGAGCCACACATGGCCCATACCGCCACTGCCCAGCCGGTTCAGCAGTAGATAGCGGCCGGCGATGACCCGGCCCACGCCCGACGTCGGCGATCCCTGAGGCATCCGGTGTCCCCCTCCCGGTTCCGCGTCATGTCTCGGTCGAGGTCGGGGTTCCGGTCACGGGCTCTCTGGTGACCGACCCACTGGCGACCGGCACGCCGCTCGTCACGGGGGCGCTGCTGGTGACGGACGCGCTACTGGTCACGGGGGCGCTCGTCACAGGCGCCGCGCTGATGGTGACCGGTGCACTCGTCACGGGCGAACCGGTCACCACCGAGGGCGAACCGGGCGTGAGGGAACCACTCGACGGCGAACTGCTCGACGGCGGCGGCTCGTTCGTGGGCGAGGACGGGGGCGGAGACGAGGGTGGAGATGAGGGCGGAGATGAGGGCGGAGACGAGGACTTGGGCGGTGCCGACGGGGACGTAGAGGGCGGTGCCGTGGACGTCGGCGGGCCCACTGTCGGCCCTGAGGTCGTCGGAGCCGGGGGAGTGGTGGAAGTGGTGGCCCCTCCGCTCGTCCCGCCGGACACGCTCAGCGTCACGTACTCCCCGAACGGCAACTCGGTCCCCGCCGGGGGATCGGACGCGGTGACCCGCGCGTCGTCGGACGGCGCCGCGCTCCCGCCGTACCCGACGGCCAGCCCACTGCTCACCAGTTGCTCCCGAGCCTGCCCGAAGGTCACCCCGGCCAGGTTCGGCACCGCGTGCTGCCGCCGGGTGTCGAAGGTGGTGTCGTGCTTGCCCGTCGTGCCGACCGGACGTGTGATGCCGACTTCGGGATCGTCGACGTCCACCAGGGCGAGCCGCTCCATCTTCTGGGGCGCCGGACGCACGGCCACCACCGCGGACGGCTCATATCCGTGCCACTTCTTGTTGCCGTCCTCGAACTTGACGGAAATCCTCCCCGCGTCGCCCTTGAACGGGCGCAGCGGATTTCCGCACGAGCACTTCGCGGCGGGTTCCCCCTGCTCGTCGACGAGAATCGCGATTCCCGCCTGGAGAAGGGAGTTGTAGGGCGTGGCCTTTCCCTTTTTGTAGTCGTGGTTCTGTACGAGAGTGTCGTGACGCAGGAGTACGGGTGTGAGCCGGTCGAGATACCCCGGGATCTCGTCCGTGGTGATACCGAGCACGGACGACCACGCCACCGCCTTCTGGTGGTTCGCGGGATCGGTCAGGAACCTCTTGAGCTTCGCCACGTCACAGATGGTCGGTTTCCTGGTGCCCCCGTACAGGCCAGGTGTGTCGCCCTGCTGCAAGGTGCCCCGCACCGGCAGCGAACGGACCTGGGTATCGTGCCCAAGCCCCTGTTTCTCGTCGAAGAAAGGCGCGAGCGACGGAACTCCGGCGGCGACCGCCTGCACGGCGAACGTATGTGCGCCTCCGCTGCATCCACTCACGACCAGGACACAGACGAGCAGCACGGCGATCCTGCGGATCACCGAAATTCCGGTCCTTTGCACAACCGCGCGAAATGTCATTACCGCTCCCCCCGGTCGCGGTTCCCCCATCGCGCTTTATGCTACTGAACTAAATTTCCGTCCAGTTAGCCGCGTATGCTCAATTGCCTCGTGTGTTCAATGAGGCCAAATAGGCGTTGTACGCCTCAAGTTCCTTGTCGCCGTCCCGGTCGGCGGCCCGGTCCTGCCGCTTGGCCTGCCGCTGCTCCGAGCCGTACCACTGGAACAGCAGGGCGATCAGCACCAGCACGGACGGGATCTCGCTGAACGCCCAGGCGATACCGCCGGCCGCGTTCTGGTCGGAGAGCGCGTCGATGCCGAGCGAGGCGGCCGGGTGCTTGAACGTCTCGACCATCGGCTCCGACGCCATCATCAACGCGATGCCGAAGAACGCGTGGAACGGCATCCCGGCGAACAGCTCCAGCATCCGCATCAGATAACCGGGCCGGTTCGGCCCCGGATCCACACCCATGATCGGCCAGAAGAACACCACACCCACGGCCAGGAAGTGCACCATCATCGCGATGTGCCCGGTCTTCGAGCCCATCAGGAAGTCGAAGATCGGCGTGAAGTACAGGGCGTACAGGCTCGCGATGAACAGCGGGATCGTGAACGCGGGATGCGTGACGATCTTCATGTACCGGCTGTGCAGGAACATCAACAGCAGCTCGCGCGGCCCCTTGCGACCCCTGGCCGCCGGCGGCAGCGCCCGCAGCGCGAGGGTGATCGGGGCGCCGAGCAGCAGCAGGATCGGCGACAACATGCTGATGATCATGTGCTGCACCATGTGCACGCTGAACATGACCATGCCGTAGTCGTTCAGCCTGGTGCACATCACGAGCCCGATGGTCAGCACACCGATGACGTAGGAGATCGTCCGCCCCACGGGCCACGAGTCCCCGCGCCGCCGCAACCGCACGACCCCCCAGCCGTACAGCCCGAGCCCGACCAGACAGGCGGTGAGGAAGAACGGGTCGGCCGACCACTCAAGCCCCCGCCCCAGCGTGAACGGCGGCAGATCCATGGTCATGCCGTGCCCGCCGTGATCCATCGGACGGCTCCTGATTCGTGGGGTTGTGCGTCGTCTGTCCGCACCAGGGTAGAACCGCCCCGGGTCACTTCTGCGACCGGGGGCAAGCGGTCCCACCTAGGGGCGCGGGGCTGTGACATTTGCGGCTCCGCCGCGTGGGCGCGACCAGCCCCCACGCACCCGCACCCGACGAACTACCTCACGGCCTTCAGAGCACGCACTCAGCCTCTTCATACCGCTCAGCGGGAACGGTCTTAAGAGTCTCAACCGCATCCGCCAGCGGCACCATCACAATGTCGGTCCCCTGAAGCGCGGTCATCTTCCCGAACTCCCCCCGATGAGCAGCCTCCACCGCATGCCACCCGAACCGAGTCGCAAGCACACGGTCGTACGCGGTAGGCGTACCCCCACGCTGCACATGCCCGAGAATCACCGGCCGAGCCTCCTTGCCGAGCCGTTCCTCCAGCTCGATGGACAGCTGCCGCGCGATCCCCGCGAAGCGCTCATGGCCGTAGACGTCCTTCTTGCCCTCGTCGAACTCCATGGAGCCCGCGCGCGGCTTCGCGCCCTCCGCGGCCACCACGATCGCGAACCGCTTGCCCGCCTCGAAGCGTTCGCCCACCCGCGCGGCCAACTCCTCGATGTCGAAGGGCCGTTCAGGTACGACGATGGCGTGCGCGCCGGCCGCCATGCCGGAGTGCAGCGCGATCCAGCCGGTGTGGCGGCCCATGACCTCGACGACGAGGACGCGCTGGTGGGACTCGGCGGTCGTCTTGAGCCGGTCGAGCGCCTCGGTCGCGACACCGACCGCGGTGTCGAAACCGAAGGTGACGTCCGTGACGGCGATGTCGTTGTCGATGGTCTTGGGGACGCCGACGATCGGGAGGCCGGCGTCGTACATCAGCTTGGCCGCCTTGAGCGTGCCCTCGCCGCCTATCGGGATGATCGCGTCAAGGCCGAGCTCCTCGACATGGCCCCGGGCCCGTTCGACGCCGTCCCGCAGCTGGGAGGGCTGGACACGGGAGGAGCCGAGGATGGTGCCGCCGCGAGCAAGGATGCCGCTCACCGCGTCGAGGTCGAGCTTGAGGTAGTCGCACTCCAGGAGGCCCTTCCAGCCGTCCCGGAAGCCGATGACCTCGTCGCCGTGGTCCACGACGGCGCGGTGCACGACGGACCGGATGACGGCGTTCAGGCCGGGGCAGTCGCCGCCGGACGTGAGGACACCAATGCGCATAGCCCGAAGAACCTTCTCAACGTGGGCCGAAACCGGACCACGTTGTCCGGTACGAACCCCGCCACCCTAACGGCAGGAGGGGGCGGGGTCGTAGCGTGCGTCCGCCTGCTGGACGACCCCGCTCACCTGCGCGGACGGGCCGTCAGACGGGCTGGTTGCCCGTACCCGAAGACCAGGTGTACGCGCCGCTTACGCGGGCTGCTGAGCTGCGGCGATGCGCTCGTTGCGGAGCGCCTCGTACCAGCGGTCGTCGATCGGCGGGAGCGCGTTCACGTCGAGGGCCAGCTTCAGCAGCAGGTCCGCGATCAGCGGGTTGCGGGCGAGCACGGGCCCGTGCATGTACGTACCGAACACCGTGTCGTTGTACGCGCCCTCGGTGCCGTCGCCCGTGCCGTTGCCCTTGCCGAGCCGTACCTGCGCGAACGGGCGCGCGGAGGGGCCGAGATGGGTGACGCCCTGGTGGTTCTCGAAACCGGTCAGCGGGGGCAGGCCCAGGCGCGGGTCGATGTCCCCGAGGACGTCACCGACGCACCGCTCGCCCTCGCCGCGCACCGACACCACGTCGAGCAGACCGAGGCCGGGCTCGCGCTGGCCGAGGTCGTTGATGAACTCGTGGCCGAGGATCTGGTAGCCGGCGCACACCGAGAAGACGATCGCGCCGTTGCCGATCGCCCGGTGCAGGCCGCCGTCCCGGCGCAGCCGCTCGGCCGCGAGCCGCTGCGGGCGGTCCTCGCCGCCGCCGATGAGATAGATGTCGCCCGAGGTCGGGATCGGCTGGTCGCTGCGCACGTCCATCCGGGCCACGTCGAGGCCGCGCTGCCGCGCCCGGCGTTCCACGACAAGGGCGTTGCCCTGGTCCCCGTAGGTGCTCAGCAGGTCGGGGTAGATCCACACCAGACGGAGCTGGTTGTCGCTCATGGTCATTCGTCCTCTGGGGGTTCTGGGTCTCAGTTGCCGACGCGGCGGCGCAGGTCCTGGAACGCGGTGTAGTTCGCGATGACCTCGATCCGGCCGGGCGGTGCCAGCTGCACCGCCTGGTCGAGGTTGTCGCAGACCTGGAAGTGCTGGTTGGCCACTTCCAGTCGGACCGCGAGGTCCAGCTTGCGGTCGCCGACGACGAAGATGGGGTGGCCGGTCAGGCGCGTGTAGTCGACGTCCCACAGCCAGGAGGTGTCGGTGCCGTCGGCGCCACGCGCGTTCACCGAGAGGATCACCGGGGTCGGCGGCGGATCGATCAGGCTGAACGTTTCGAGCCAGCCCGCCGGGTTCTTCGCCAGCAGCAGGCGCAGGTCGCGCTGCATGAACTGGACGACGTCATAGCGCCCGGCGACGGCCTGCACCCGGTACATGCGCTCCAGGGCGACCTGCGGCGGTACCCCGAACACGGCGGCGACGGCGGCGGAGGAGGCGGCGTTGGCCTTGTTGGCGCGCCCGGGCAGCTGGAGGTGAATGGGCCAGGCGGACCCGTGCGGATCAAGCACATGATCCCCGGAGAGCGCCCAACTCGGCGTAGGCCGCCGGAACCCGCACTCACCGCAGAACCAGTCGTCGCCCGGCCGCTGCATCACACCACCGCACGAAGGACACGACCAGGCGTCGTCCTTCCACATCTGCCCGGCGGCGACCCAGATCACGTTGGGGGAGGAGGAGGCTGCCCACACGACCAGCGGGTCGTCCGCGTTGGCGACGACGACCGCCTTCGAACCGGCAAGCCCCTCACGCCAGTTCTCCGCGAGCATGCGGGTCTCGGCCGCGCGGTCCAGCTGGTCGCGGGAGAGGTTGAGCAGCGCGATGCACTTGGGGTCGGTGTCACGGGCGACGCCCGCGAGGTACTTCTCGTCGACCTCGATGACACCGAACTTGGCGTCCGAGCCACCGGCCAGCGCCGAGGTGATGCCGGCGGGCATGTTGGCACCGAGCGCGTTCGAGACGACCTCCCCGGCGGCTCCGAGGGCCTCGGCGATCAAACGCGTCGTCGTGGTCTTGCCGTTCGTGGCCGAGACGAGCGTCACGTCCAGGTTCTGTGCGAGCCGGGCGAGGAGGTCGGGGTCGAGTTTGAGTGCCACTCGGCCGCCGATCACCGATCCGCTGCCCCGCCCCGCGGCACGCGATGCCGCCGCGACCGCCTTGCCCGCCGTCACGGCGAGCTTGGCCCGCGGCGTGAGCGGGTCCGAGTTGCCTGCCATCAGTTCTCGATCCTCCTTGCGTACGCGCCGCGCCTCTGCCTCCGGCAACGTGGTGTGGACCTCAGCCTATCGAGATCCTTATCAGTGCCCGAACCGCGGCACCGCGAACGCCTCGCGGCGGGCGTGCGCCGTAGAGAACCGTACCCTTGCGCCCATGCGATACGGCTCCATCCCGGGCGCCCACGGGCGAGTCCGTCCCCTCACTCTGCTCGGCGACCCATTGCTTCACACCTCCTGCGCGGAAGTAACAGACTTCGGCCCGGAACTCGCCCGCCTCGTCGAGGACTTGTTCGCGACGATGTACGCGGCCCAGGGCGTGGGCCTCGCGGCGAACCAAGTGGGCGAGTCCTTGCGGGTGTTCGTCTACGACTGCCCCGACGACGAGGAGGTCCGCCACCTCGGCCATGTGGTGAACCCACGCCTCGTCGAGGCGGATGGGCTGGTGTTTCGTGGCCCTGAAGGCTGCCTGTCCCTACCGGGCCTGGAGGCGGGAACGGAGCGCTACGACCACGCGGTCGTCGAGGGCTTTACGGTGACCGGGGAGCCGATCACTGTGCATGGGACGGGTTTCTTCGCCCGTTGCCTACAGCACGAGTGCGACCACGTGGAGGGCAAGGTGTACGCGGACCGCGTGACGGGCTGGCGCCGAAGCCGCTTGATGCGACAAGCGGCCCGGGCTTCATGGTCCCGGCAAGCTTAGTTTTTAGGGGCGCGGGGAACTGCGCGACCAGCCCCCACCGGCCCGCAGCCAAAACTCAACCCCCTAAAACCCCGGCCCACCAACCTTGTCCCCGGCGGCAGCCAACCGCCCCCACAACAGATCAGCCAAACTCCGCACCAACTCGGCCCGGGAACAAGGCCGTTCACCAAGCCACCAGTCCCCCGCCGCGTGCATCATCCCGACAATCCCATGACCCCACACCCGAGCGAGCTGCTGACTGTTGGGCCCGAGATCCACCCGCTCCTCGATGACCTGAGCGAGTTCCTCCCCCATCCGCCGAAGCAGCGGAACCGAGTGATTCCCCGTGTCGAACCCGTGGTCCGCGGTCTGCCCACCCTCGACGGGATGCATAAGGAACCGATACACCTGAGGCAGCGCCTCGATCGCGGCGAGGTAGGTGTCGAGCGTGGCCTCGACCCGCTCCCGCCGCTCCGCGGGCGCGTCCAGCGCCGCCCGCAGCGAGGACAGCAGCGCGTCCGTGTGCCGCTTGGCGAGCGCCGCGTACAGTCCACCCTTGTCACCGAAGTGCCGGTACAGGATCGGCTTGGTGATGCCGGCCTCGGCTGCGATCGCGTTCATCGAGGCCTGTGGGCCGTCACGCAGCACCACTCTGTCCGCGGCCTCCAACAGCTCGCGCCGTCGGCGGTCGGCGGACCGTTGCTGATCGGACCGCTGCGTGGTGTCCATGGTCTCTCCCCACCCGTACTGAATCGGTAACGCCTGCGCAAACTAACACTCAACGTGCCACACACCTCGAACGGGCTGCCGAGAGGTCATCGGGAGTTGACTTTTCCTACCCGTCGGTAACAGACTCTGTCGTTACCGCAAGTAACATGCTAGTGCGCTGCTGGAGGAGTCATGGCCGAGTTCACCATGGAACTCAACGACGAACAGAAGGAGGTGCGGGACTGGCTGCACGGCTTCGCCGCCGATGTCATCCGCCCCGCCGCCGCCGAATGGGACGAGCGTGAGGAGACTCCCTGGCCGGTCATCCAGGAAGCCGCGAAGGTCGGCATCTATTCCCTGGACTTCTACGCCCAGCAGTACTTCGACCCCACCGGCCTCGGCATCCCGATGGCCATGGAAGAGCTGTTCTGGGGCGACGCGGGCATAGCCCTCTCCATAGTCGGCACCGGTCTCGCCGCGGTCGGCGTCCTCGCCAACGGCACCGAGGAGCAGATCGGCACCTGGATTCCCCAGATGTACGGCGACGCCAACGACGTGAAGGTCGCCGCCTTCTGCTCCTCCGAGCCCGACGCCGGTTCCGACGTGGCCTCCATGCGCACGCGTGCCGTCTACGACGAGGCCAAGGACGAGTGGATCCTCAACGGCACCAAGACCTGGGCGACCAACGGCGGTATCGCCAACGTCCACGTCGTCGTCGCGGTCGTCGACGCGGACCTCGGCTCCAAGGGCCACGCCTCCTTCATCGTCCCGTCGGGCACGCCGGGCCTGTCCCAGGGGCAGAAGTTCAAGAAGCACGGCATCCGCGCCTCGCACACCGCCGAGGTGGTCCTGGAGAACGCGCGCGTCCCCGGTTCCTGCCTCCTCGGCGGCAAGGAGAAGCTGGACGAGCGCCTCGCCCGTGCCCGTGAGCGCGCCAAGGCGGGCGGCGGCGAGCGGGTGAAGAACGCCGCGATGGCCACGTTCGAGGCGAGCCGCCCCGCGGTGGGTGCCATGGCGGTCGGTACCGCGCGGGCCGCGTACGAGGTCGCCCTCGACTACGCGAAGACGCGCGAGCAGTTCGGCCGGCCGATCATCGACAACCAGGGTGTCGCCTTCCAGATCGCCGACATGCGTACGTCCATCGACGCGGCCCGGCTGCTCGTGTGGCGGGCGTCCTGGATGGCCGTGAACGGCAAGCAGTTCACGGCGGCCGAGGGGTCGATGTCGAAGCTGTTCGCGAGCGAGACGGCGAAGAAGGTGACCGCGCAGGCGATCCAGATCCTCGGTGGGAACGGGTACACCCGTGAGTATCCGGTCGAGCGGATGCACCGTGACGCGGCGATCTACACGATCTTCGAGGGTACGAGTGAGATCCAGCGTTTGGTGATAGCTAGGACGTTGTCGGGAATGCCGATTCGTTGAGTTTCGGGTGCGGGTCGGTGGGGGCTGGTCGCGCAGTTCCCCGCTCCCCTAAAGGGGCGCGGATGTTCACCGCGTCAGGCGTGCCAGTCCTCGGCCAGCAACCCGAAGATCACCTCGTCCACGAACTCGCCGTTGACCCACGCGGCGTGGCGGAGTTGCCCCTCCTGCGTGAACCCGGCGCGGGAGGCGGCCCGGATCATCGCCGTGTTGTCGGCCAGGGTCTCCAGCTGCAGCCGGTGCAGTCCGCGGACGGTGAAGCCGTATGCGCACAGCACCTCGACGACGTCGACGGCGAGTCCGCGGCCACGGAACCCCGGTCGCAGCGACAGACCCAGGTGGGCGATCCTGTTGTGGGTGTCGATGCCCCACAGCCCCGCCGCCCCCGCCAACTCGTCGTTGTCGAGGGTGACGACGGCGAAGGGGGCGGCATCGTCGTCAGGTTCGGTGACCGCGAAGGGTGAGGCCTCGGTGCCCGGTGAGACGGGGCGCCAGGGCCGTGAGTCCGCTCGCGATCTGGTCGCCACGTCGTCGTACAACTCGGTGTGCAGGACCGGGACATCCGACTCGTGCCGGGCCCGGAGCCCGATCTTGGTTCCTCGCAGCATGGACTGTTCCTAGTCGACCCGCGCGGCGCCGATCAACTCGATTACCGCCCGCGTCGAAGGGTCAACGGTGCTTGAGGGGCGTCAACTGCTCGATGTCGTACCGCGCCCGCAACTCCTCGATCGCCGCATGATCCGGCGGCCCCCCGCTCCCGAGGATCTCCAGCAGCTCCTCGAAGTACCGCTCGTGGTCCGGCGGCGGGGACGCCTGGAAGAACATCTTCGCCGGCGTCTCCGTCGGGTTCGCGAACGCGTGCGGGCACCCGGGCGGTACGACGATCACCGTGCCCGGTGTCGCCCGTACCGCCCGGGTGCCCGAACTCGACTCCCAGCGCTGCCAGTTGTCCGGTGTCCGGATGCGCGGCTCGAAGGCGAGTACGTCCAGTTCGCCTTCGAGGACGTAGAACAACTCCTCGCTGCGCGTGTGCACATGGGCGCCGACGTCGAACCCCGGCGGCACCACAACCTCGAAGGTGGACGCCGTCCGCGAGTGCGAGCCGGTCACCTTGAACGTCACGTGCTGCGCGGGTGTCTGTACGACCCGGCCGTGGCCCGGCGGTACCAACAGCCCCTCCGTCGCCGTCATCGGCACCTCACCACGTCACGGGCAGTGCCTCGGGGCCACGGATCAACGCGCCCTTCTTGAACGGCACTTGATCGGCCGGGACCGCGAGCCGCAGCCCCGGCAACCGGTCAAGGAGCGCGTCCACCAGCAGCTCGGACTCCATCCTCGCCAGCATGTTGCCGGGACAGAAGTGCGGGCCGAAGCCGAAGGACACATGTGGGTTCGGACTGCGCGAGAAGTCGATCTTCTCGGGGTCGGGGAAGACGTCCGGGTCGCGGTTGGCGGCCAGGTACGACACGTACACCGGGTCGCCCGCCCGCATCCGTACCCCGCGGATCTCCACGTCCTCCATGGCGATCCGGGACAGCCCGACCGCGTTGCGGTGCGGGATGTAGCGCAGGAGTTCGTCGATGGCCTGGGGCCTCAACTCGGGCTCGGAGCGCAGCCGTTCGACGAGATCGGGGCGGGTCAGCAGCAGATAGAACATCTGCCCGCTGTTGTTGGTGACCGCCTCGCCGCCGATCTGCAGCAGCACCGCGAGCCCCACCGCCTCCTCCAGGGTCATCTCCTCCCGGCCCACGGCGGCACCGAGCAGCGAGGCGACGTCCTCGCCGCCGCTGCCCTCCCGCATGCCGATGAGATCGCCGAAGTAGGCGCCCATCTCGTCCTTCGCCTGCTCGCTGACCTTGGCGCCGTGCGAGGAGGACAGGATGAGCTGGGTCCAGGTGTGCATGCCGTGCCGGTCGGCGGCCGGGACGCCCATCAGCTCGCAGATCACCGCGATCGGGAAGGGGCTCAGCACGGTCTCGGTGAGATCGGCCGGCGGTCCGTCCTGGAGCAGCTCGTCGATCAACTCGTCGAGCAGCAGCCGGGATTGCTCCCGCACCCGCTCCACCCCGCGCGCCGTGAACGCCGGGGCGACCGAGCGCCGTAGCCGGGTGTGGTCCGGCGGATCGAGGAACCCGACCGCGCCGCGGGCCGGGATGAAGTGCGGGGCGAGCCGGGTCACCGGCTGGTCCATCACCGCCTCGCGGCTGAACCGGGGATCGTTGGTGACCATCCGCACGTCGTCGTGGCGGGTGACCAGCCAGGCCCAGCCCTCGCCGTTGGGCAGCTTGATCCGGTTGACCGGACCCTCCCGCATCAGCTTGGCGAGGACCGGGTCGAAGTCCACCCCGGTCAGGTCGAGGGCCGGCCAGGGCCGTACCGGGGGCAGGGTCTCGGTGATCGTCTCTTCAGTCATGCCGTACTCAAGCCGTCTCTCGGTCGTCGCTGTGCCAGCGGCCCAGGGCCATCTCGGCGGTGATACCGGGTCCGAACCCGGCGAGCAGCCCGCGGGCCCGGTGTTCGGCACCGCCCTCGTCGAAGAGCCGGCGCAGGGCGTCCAGGACGACGGCGCTGGCGATGTTGCCGTACTCGGTGAGGGTGGCCCGGCTGAACCGGAACGCGTGCGGGTCGACCTGCAGGAACTTGCTCAGGTCGTCGAGTATTCGGGGCCCGCCCGCGTGGACTATGTAGAAGTCCAGGTCGGCGGCGTCCCAGCCGTGCAGTCCCGCGAGGTCCTGGAGCGCCGGTGCGAGGGGCTCCATGGTGGCCGGCACCCGCTTGTCCAGCAGGAAGTGGAAGCCGGTGGCCCGGACGTCGTACATGATCCACTCTTCGGTCTTGGGGATCAGGTACGACCCGTTGCGTTCGAGCTGGATGCCCGTGCCGCCCCGCCCGCGCACGACCGCGGCGGCGATGCCGTCGCCGAAGAGCCCGTTGGAGAGCAGGGAGCCGATGCCGAGGTCGGTCGGCTGGTAGCACAGCGAGCAGAACTCGCAGGCCACGATGAGCGCGTTGGCGTCCGGGTACGCCGTGCAGAAGTCGTGCGCCCGGTTGATCGCCGCACCGCCGGCCGCGCAGCCCAGCTGGGCGATCGGGATCTGCCGGGTGGTGGCGTCGAACGCCATCTCGTTGATCAGCCAGGCCGTGAGCGAGGGCATCATGAAGCCCGTGCACGAGACGTAGATGATCACGTCGATGTCGGTGGTGAGGAGCTCGGCCTCGTCGAGCGCGCGCTGCACGACCGAAGGGACCCGGGCCTTCGCCTCGGCCGTGTAGATCCTGTTGCGGTCCTCGAACCCGGGGTGCTTCAGGGTCTCCTCGATGGGCTGCACGATGTGCCGGGTGCGCACACCGGTGTTCTCGATCAGCCGGAGGGCCAGCGGCAGGTTGGGGTGGTCCGCGTGGCGGGAGCGCGCCAGCTCAAGCGTCTCCTCCATCGTGATCACGTATTCCGGAACCGACACCGAGGGTTTGCACAAAGTCGCCATGAACCGTCCCTGCTTTCGCCTTCCGGAAGGCCTTCGCCCGCCGGTCAGAAGGTGGTTCACCTCAGAGGGTGGTGCACCCACGATCACCCTTGAGAGCGACGATCTCTCGGTGGACTACTCCAATTCAGGGACCCTGTGTAAAGGTCGGATCAGTATCCGGACCTCGGTTGAAGAAGGAACAACACCGGGTGATCCCGGCCGACCGCCGTGGTTTCCTGCATCTGGCGCAACGGGGGACGAGCACCCCGGAGACGGCCGACTTCCTCGCGTTTCTGGCGGAGGGAGAGGCGATGGCGGGGGAGCGGCTCATCGCTCAACGCGGAACCGACGGACGTAGTACGGGCGTTGACGTCCAACTTCGCGGAATGGGGCGGCTGTTGCGCGACGATCGCGGGTGTGCTGCGCGAGCACTACGAGGCGAACTTCTGGTCCACGCTCAGTGATCCCGCCCAGGGGCGCGGGGAACTGCGCGCCCAGTCACATCGGACCTGCACCCGCCCGACTACGACGACCCCCCACTGCTGTGCGCGATGCAAGCCACGTCAATCCGATCGGCCAGCTTCGCCAGCTCGATCGTCAGGGCAGCCACCGTGTCCTCATCAAGCCCCTCCTCGCCGGCCTCGACAAGATGCAGCCACCGCCCACCCACGGTACGCAAAAGCTTGCTGACATCCGCCGCAGCCACCTGCAAGGTCCCGCGGTCGTCGACGATCAGAGGCAGAGTCACTTCGCGGTTCACACAGGGGATCGTAGCCGCGGAACGCTCACGCTCCGTGCCATACCGTGGTGATGTTGCAGAACTCCCGGATTCCGTGCCCCGACAGCTCCCGCCCGTACCCGGACCGCTTCACCCCGCCGAACGGGAACGCCGGATGGGACGCGGTCATCCCGTTGAAGAACACCCCGCCGGCCTCCAGATCCCGTACGAACCGGTCGACCTCGCCCTCGTCCCGCGTCCACACGTTGGAACTCAGCCCGAACGGTGTGTCGTTGGCGACGAGGACCGCCTCGTCGAGGTCGGCCACCCGGTACAGCGTGGCGACGGGCCCGAACGTCTCCTCGCGGTGGACGCGCATCTCGCGGGTGATGTCGGCGAGGACGGTCGGCGGGTAGTACCAGCCGGGCCCGTCGGGCCGCTCCCCGCCGCACAGCACGGTCGCCCCGCTCTCGACGGCGTCGTCGACGAGTTCCTCCAGATCGCTACGGCCCTGTTCGCTCGCGAGCGGTCCGACCTCGGTCTCCTCCGCCAGCGGATCACCGACAGTGAGCGCCTTCATGCCGGCCACGAAGCGTTCGGCGAACGCGTCGAAGACGTCCGTGTGCACGATGAACCGCTTGGCGGCGATGCACGACTGCCCGTTGTTCTGCACCCGCGCCGTCACCGCGATCCGCGCGGCCCGGTCGATGTCGGCGGACGGCATGACGACGTAGGGGTCGCTGCCGCCCAGCTCCAGCACCGTCTTCTTGACCATGTCCCCGGCGACGGACGCGACCGCCCGTCCCGCGGGCTCGCTGCCGGTGAGGGTGGCCGCCTTCACCCGCTCGTCGCGCAGGATCTCCTCGACCGCGCCGGAGCCGATCAGCAGGGTCTGGAAGGCGCCCTCGGGGAAGCCCGCGCGGTGGAACAGGTCCTCCAGGTAGAGCGCGGTCTGCGGGACGTTCGACGCGTGCTTGAGGAGGCCGACGTTGCCCGCCATCAGCGCGGGCGCCGCGAAGCGGACCACCTGCCACAGCGGGAAGTTCCACGGCATCACCGCGAGCACCGGGCCGAGCGGCCGGTAGCGGACCAGCGCCCGGGAGGCACCGGAGTCCTTCACATCGGAGGCGGCGGGCTCCTCGTCGGCGAGCAACTCCTGTGCGTGGTCGGCGTACCAGCGCATCGACCTGGCGCACTTGGCGGCCTCCGCGCGGGCCTGCTTGACCGGCTTGCCCATCTCGGTGGTCATGATCCGGCCGATGTCCTGCTGGTCCTCGTCGAGCAGGTCCGCGGCCCGGTGCATGAGCCGGGCGCGCTCGGCGAAAGTCGACGTCCGGTAGGTGCGGAACGTGGCCTCCGCGAGCCGGAGCCGGCGCTCGATCTCCTCGTCACCCATGGCCTCGTACGTCTTGAGCGTCTCACCGTTGGCCGGGTTGACCGTCGCGATGGGCATGGCTGACCTCCTGGAGCGGGCTGTGCTTCGACCTTCCCGCGTGGTGGGGACGGCCGCAACGCGTACGGGGTTGCTCAGTCCGAGTGCTCCGCCAGCCGGTCGAGAAACGTGGCCTGCGCCTTGACGACGATCTCCCGCGCCCGGTCGAGGCTCAGCCACTCCACCCGGTCCAGCTCCGGGAACTCCTGGACCTGCCCGGACTTCGGCGGCCACTCCATCCGGAAGGTGCCGGGCACCACGGTCGCCGGGTCGAGGTCGGCCTCGATCGCCCACGCGGTGACGATCTTCCCGTTGGTCTGCCGCACCTCGCCCAGCTCGATCGCCTCGCCCTCGGGCGGCGCGAGTCCCAGCTCCTCCTGGAACTCCCGCCGGGCCGCGTCCCAGGCGGTCTCGTCGGGCTCGTACTCACCCTTGGGCACACTCCACGCCCCCGCGTCCCGTCGCGCGAAGAACGGGCCGCCCATATGCCCGAGCAACACCTCCAGACCGTGATCGGTGTGCCGGAACAACAGCAGCCCGGCGCTCCGCTTCCCCATCCCGCTCACCGCTTCACCTCCGGATGCGCGGCCAGCAGTGTCTCCACGGTGTCGGCCTCCTCCGGCCGTTTGTCCTCGCGGTAGCGCACGACCCGGGCGAAGCGGAGCGTGACACCGGCCGGATAGCGGGTCGACTTCTGCAGGCCGTCGTACGCGATTTCTACGACCAGTTCGGGCCGTACGGTCACCACGTGGCCGTCGCTCTCCACGGCAAGCTCCTGGAGGCGCTCGGTCTGCCAGGCCAGCACGGCGTCGGTCATGCCCTTGAAGGTCTTGCCGAGCATCGCGAAGGAGCCGTCGGGGTTGCGGGCGCCGAGGTGGAGGTTGGAGAGCTTGCCGGTACGGCGGCCGTGGCCCCACTCGGCGGCCAGCACGACCAGGTCGAGGGTGTGGACGGGTTTCACCTTCAGCCAGGAGGCGCCTCGGCGGCCCGCGCTGTAGGGGGCGTTGAGGCCTTTGACCACGACTCCCTCGTGGCCGCGTCGCAAGGTCTCGGCGAGGAAGGCCTCGGCGGCCGGGACGTCGTCGGGGCCGGAGACGAGCGTGCGCCGTACGCGCATCGGCTCCGGCACCAACTGGGCCAGTTCCGCGTGCCGTTCGGCGAACGGCAGGTCGAGCAGGTCGCGGCCGTCGACGGACAGCGCGTCGAAGAACACGGGGGAGACGGGAACCGTCTCGGCGGCCGTGGCCACGTCCACCCGGGAGCCGACCCGGCCCGCCGTCTCCTGGAAGGAACGGGGTCGCCCGTCCTCGTCGAAGGAGATGACCTCGCCGTCCAGGATGAACCGCTCGCCTCTCAACTCCAGTGCCGCGGCGGTGAGTTCGGGCAGACGGTCGGTGATGTCGTCGAGGGTGCGGGTGTAGAGCCGTACGACCTCGCCGTCGCGGTGGACCTGGACGCGGATGCCGTCGAGCTTCTCCTCGACCGCGCAGCCGCCCAGCTTCTCGACCGCTTCGGCGACCGAGGAGGCGGTGTGCGCGAGCATCGGCAGGACCGGGCGGCCCACGGTCAGTTGGAAGCGGTCGAGGGAGGTGGGGCCGTCCGTGAGCAGGGCCTCGGCCACCGTCTGGAGCGAACCGGCCAGCATCACGGCGCGTCGAACATCCGTCGCGGGCGCGCCTGTTGCCTCGGCCAGGCCCTCCACGGCGACCGCGTCCAGCGCGCCCTGGCGGACCTCGCCGGTGATCAGACCGAACAGGAAGCGCTGCTCGTCGGCGGTGGCCGCACCCATCAACTCGCCCACCAGACGCGCCCGTTCGGCCTGCGAGCCGGCGCCCGACACCTTGCCGAGAGCGGTGAGACGGGCGTCCACCTCGCGCACGGTCAGGGTGGGTTCCGGGGCCGGGGCGACCGGCCGGCTCAGCACCTTCCAGCCGATGCCGAGCCGGCCCTGTGGCAGGCGGCCCGCGAGATACGGGATGACGATCGGGACGTCGTCGGCCTCCGCGTCCCGGAAGAGCTCCGCGAGCAGGGCGGTCTTCCGGGACCGCGCCGAGGTGGCGGCGACCTCCTGGGACACATGCGCGAGCCGGGTCAGCAGCATGCAGCCATCGTGCAACGGAGGCGGCCGGTCTACACCCGGACGGTGGCGTCGAGGTCGGACATGAGCAGTTCCCCGTTGATGGTGGCGCCCGCGCGATAGCCGGCGGAGGCCGCGTTCACGACCTGCTCCGCGAAGCCCGTCGCGTTGCCGACCGCCCACACCCCGGGCACGGTCGTCAGGCCCGTCGGGTCGACCACGGGGTACGCGCCGAACGGGGTCTCCTGCAGCTCCGCGCCCAGCTTTTCCAGCAGCCCCGTCTGCGGGATCGCGCGGGGTGCGACGAACAGGGCCTGGCGGGGGTGCGCGCTGCCGTCCGTGAGGCGGACGCCGGTGAGCCGGTCGTCCTCGACGGTCAGTTCCGCGACCTCGCCGGGGACCACGGCGACCCCGGCGGCGGCCAGCCTGCGCAGGTCGTCGTCCGTCAGCTCGGACTCGGCGACGGTGTGCAGGAACAGGGTCACGTCCTTGGACCACTGCGAGACCATCAGCGCCTGGTGCACGCCCATCGGTGTCGTCGCGAGCACGCCGAAGGCCTGGTCACGGACCTCCCAGCCGTGGCAGTACGGGCAGTGGATCACATCACGGCCGAAGCGCTCGGCGACTCCGGGGACGGCCGGCAGCTCGTCCTTGAGACCGGTCGCGATCACGAGCCGCCGCGCGTGCACTGTCTCCCCGCCGGCCGGCGTGACCGCGAAGCCGCTGGTGACGTCGACCACCCGGTCCCGGACCAGCTCGACGCCGTAGCGCGCGATCTCCTCGCGGCCCCGGGCCAGGAACTCGGCGGGTGACATGCCGTCCCGGGTCAGATAGCCCTGCATGTGCGCGGCGGGCGCGTTGCGCGGCTCGCCCGCGTCGACGACCAGCGTGCGGCGCCGGGACCTGCCCAGGACCAGCGCGGCGGAGAGACCGGCCGCGCCGCCGCCGATGACGACCACTTCGTAGGTCCCGGTAGGTGTCCCGGTGTGTGTCTCGGTCATGGTGACCACCTCCACCCCCGAAGGTCGCCCCGTCCCTGCCGTATTGACAAACGCGTTTGCCGAAACTGCAATATCGGTCATGAGCGACGACACGGACGAGGTCCTGGCGGAGGTCGGCCCGCGGCTGCGGCGGATCCGGAAGGAGCGGGGCGCGACCCTCGCCGGGCTCTCGGAGACGACCGGTATCTCGGTGAGCACGCTGTCCCGGCTGGAGTCCGGGCTGCGCAGACCCAGCCTGGAGCTGCTGCTGCCGATCGCCCGGGCCCACCAGGTGCCGTTGGACGAACTCGTGGGGACACCGCCGGTGAGGGATCCCCGGGTGCGGGCCGAGCCGATCCAGCGGCACGGGCGCACCTACTGGCCGCTGACCCGTCAGCCGGGCGGGCTCCAGGCCTTCAAGGTGCTGGTGCCCCAGCGGCAGGAGGAACCCGACCCGCGGACGCACGAGGGCTACGAGTGGCTGTACGTGATGTCCGGACGGCTGCGCCTCGTGCTCGCGGAGCACGACGTGGTGCTGGAGACGGGGGAGGCCGTGGAGTTCGACACTCGGGTGCCGCACTGGTTCGGGTCCACGGGGGAGGGGCCCGCGGAGTTCCTCAGCCTGTTCGGGCCGCAGGGGGAGCGGATGCATGTACGGGCAAGGCCGAAGAGGGGCCAGTAAAAACGTCGCCCACTGGAGCGCCCCTTTTGGGGGCGCGGGGAACTGCGCGACCCCCACCGGCCCGCGGTCAAAGAACTGCACGCACCCCCGGACCGTGACGAACCCGACGGTTCCAGATCTGCAAGCAACCGCTTAGTATGCGACCAAGCCCGGTAAGACAGAGCAGTCCGTGGAGGCCCCGCATGCAGGCATGGCAAGTGCACCAGAACGGCGAGCCGAGTGAGGCGATGCGCCTGGAGGAGGTGCAGCAGCCGACACCCGGTGCGGGCCAGATCCTGCTCAAGGTACGCGCCGCGAACATCAACTTCCCGGACGTACTGATGTGCCGGGGCCACTACCAGGTAAGGCCCCCACTCCCGTTCACTCCCGGCGTGGAGATCTGCGGCGAGACCGAGGACGGCCGCCGCGTGATCGCCAACCCCGCGCTGCCGTACGGCGGTTTCGCCGAGTACGCCGTCGCGGACGCCGCCGGACTGCTCCCCGCCCCCGAGTCGCTGGACGACGCGGAGACGGCCGCGCTGCACATCGGTTACCAGACGGGCTGGTTCGGCCTCCACCGGCGCGCCCACCTGGAAGCCGGCGAGACTCTGCTCGTGCACGCCGCGGCCGGCGGGGTCGGCAGCGCCGCCGTACAGCTCGGCAAGGCCGCCGGAGCCACCGTCATCGGTGTCGTCGGCGGCGCCGACAAGGCGGTCGTGGCAAGGGAGTTGGGCTGCGACGCGGTGATCGACCGGCGGGCCGAGGACGTCGTCGCGGCCGTCAAGGAGGCCACCGGCGGACGCGGCGCCGACGTGGTCTACGACCCGGTAGGCGGCGACGCCTACACCCAGTCCACGAAGGTCGTCGCCTTCGAGGGCCGGATCGTGGTCGTGGGCTTCGCGAGCGGCACCATCCCGAGCCCGTCGCTCAACCACGCCCTGGTGAAGAACTACTCGATCCTGGGCCTGCATTGGGGCCTGTACGCCACCAAGAACCCGAAGCTGATCCTCCACTGCCACGAGCAGCTCACCGACCTGGCCGCCCGGGGTGTCATCAAGCCCCTGGTGAGCGAGCGCGTGCCACTGAGCGGCGCCGCAGCCGCCGTGCAGCGGGTCGCCGACGGTGTCACGACCGGCCGGGTCACCGTCCTGCCGTCGCTAAAGGACACTTCGTCGGAGAACGGAGCCGCCGCATGACCATCGACGCAGCTGAACTCAGGCGTCTCACGGACGAGTTGCTGGCCGCGCACCCACCCCTGGAGACCGACCGCCTCGACTTCCTGAAAGCCCGCTTCGACGCGGGACTCGCCTGGATCCACTACCCCGAAGGCCTGGGCGGCCTCGGTGCCCCGCGCGCTCTCCAGGCCGTCGTGGACGCCGAGTTGGCGGCTGCGGGCGCCCCCGACAACGACCCGCGCCGGATCGGCATCGGCCTCGGCATGGCCGCTCCGACGATCCTGAAGTACGGCACGGAGGAGCAGAAGCAGCAGTTCCTACGGCCCCTCTGGGTCGGCGAGGAAGTCTGGTGCCAGCTCTTCAGCGAGCCGGGCGCCGGGTCCGACCTGGCCGCGCTCGGCACGCGTGCCGTCCGCGAGGGCGACGACTGGATCGTCAACGGGCAGAAGGTGTGGACGTCCAGCGCCCACCTCGCCCGCTGGGCCATCCTCATCGCGCGCACCGACCCGGACGTGCCCAAGCATGCGGGCATCACCTACTTCGTCTGCGACATGACCGACCCCGGCGTCGACGTCCGGCCGCTGCGCCAGATCACCGGCGAGGCCGAGTTCAACGAGGTCTTCCTCACCGACGTCCGCATCCCCGACGCCCACCGCCTCGGCGAGGTCGGCGACGGCTGGCGGGTCGCGCAGACCACGCTGATGAACGAGCGCGTCTCCATCGGCGGCATGCGCATCCCCCGCGAGGGCGGCATGATCGGCCCGATCAGCCAAACCTGGCGCGACCGCCCGGAGTTGCGCACCCACGACCTCCACCAGCGCCTCCTCAAGCTCTGGGTCGAGGCCGAGGTCGCCCGGCTCTCCGGCGAGCGGCTGCGCCAGCAGCTCGTCGCGGGCCAGCCCGGCCACGAAGGCGCCGGCATGAAGCTCTCCTTCGCCCGCCTCAACCAGGAGATCAGCGGCCTGGAGGTCGAACTCCGGGGCGAGGAAGGCCTGTTGTACGACGACTGGACCATGCGCCGCCCGGAACTCGTGGACTTCACCGGCCGCGACGCCGGCTACCGCTACCTCCGCTCCAAGGGCAACAGCATCGAGGGCGGGACCAGCGAGGTCCTGCTGAACATCGTCGCCGAACGCGTCCTGGGCCTGCCGGCCGAGCCGCGCACCGACAAGGACGTCGCCTGGAAGGACCTGGCCCGATGACAGATCTTCTCTACTCGGAGGAGGAAGAGGCGCTGCGCGCCGTCGTCCGGGACCTGCTCACCGACCACTGCGACGCGGCGAGCGTCATCGCGCGCACCGAGTCGGACTCCCCGCACGACCTTTCCCTCTGGAAGTCCCTCGCCGACGGCATGGGCCTCGCGGGCCTCCTGGTGCCCGAGGCGCAGGGCGGCCAGGGCGCCACACACCGCGAAGTCGCCGTCGTCCTGGAGGAGTTGGGCCGCGCGGTCGCCCCCGTCCCGTACCTCACGAGCGCGGTCGTCGCCACCGAGGCACTGCTCGCGTCCGATGCCGAGGATCTCCTCGCGGAGCTGGCCTCCGGGCGGAGGATCGGCGTTCTAGCCATCTCCCTGAGCGTCGCTCCCGGCGGCGTCTACAAGGCGGTACGGCACGAAAACGGTTCCCTGTACGGGGAGTTGACCGGGATCGCGGACGCTGCCGCCGCCGATCTGCTGCTGGTGCCGGGCGAGGACGGTGGGCTGTACGCCGTCGAGGCGGGCGCCGTGACCGTCGTACCGCAGGTGTCCCTGGACCTGACCCGGCCGCTGGCACGCGTGGTGTTCGACGGGGCCGCGGGGCGCCGGATCGGTGACGCCGAGCCCGCCGTACGACGCGCGCTGCGGGCCGGGGCCGGGCTGCTCGCGTCCGAGCAACTCGGGCTCGCCGACTGGACGTTGACCGAGACGGTCCGGTACCTGAAGGAGCGCAAGCAGTTCAACCGGCCCGTCGGCGGGTTCCAGGCGCTCAAGCACCGGCTCGCGCAGCTGTGGCTGGAGGTCGTCAGCCTGCGGGCCGCCGCACGGAACGCGGCCGACGCCCTCACGACGGGCGAGGACACCGACGTGGCGGTCGCCGTCGCGCAGGCCTACGCGGCGTCCGTCGCCGTCCGCGCCGCCGAGGAGGCCGTGCAGTTGCACGGCGGCATCGGCATGACGTGGGAGCACCCCGCCCACCTCTACCTGAAGCGGGCCAAGGCCGACTCCATCGCCTACGGCACGGCGGGCGCCCATCGCGAGGCACTGGCGGAACTGGTCGATCTGCGAGCTCCCTGACCGCCGGTCGACCATCCGGTGAAGCCCGTCCCACCTGGGGCGGGCTTTTCCGTGCGCTCCCGCCGAAGGAGTGAACAAGCGTGGGCGGTCCGGCCAACTCCTGGCATGTACAGGTTCGTTGGGGGTCGGACAGCCCCATACTCCCTGTGGTTCGAACCCGCCCCACAGGGAGGAACACCATGGCCCTCATCACCCGTCGCAGAGCCCTCACCGCGTTCGGCGCCACCCTCGCGGTCGTGCTCGCCCCGCCCGCTGGCAGTGCGTTCGCCGCCGAACAAGGGCACCGCCCGCGCCCGTTGTGGCGCGCCCATGCCCACAACGACTACGAGCACCCCCGGCCCCTCTTCGACGCCCTCGACCACCGTTTCGGCAGTGTCGAGGCCGACATCTTCCTCGTCGGCGACCAACTCCTCATCGGGCACGACGCCTCCGAACTCGACCCGAGCCGCACCCTCGAATCTCTCTACCTCGACCCGCTCTCCGCCCTCGTGAAGGCCAACCACGGCTCCGTGTACCGGGGTTGGCGCACACCGCTCCAGCTCCTGATCGACATCAAGACCGAGGGCTCCTCGACGTACCTCGAACTCGACCGCCATCTCCAGCGCTACAAGCACCTGTTCACCACCTACGCCCACGGACGCGTCCACCCGGGAGCGGTCACCAACGTCATCTCCGGCGACCGCGCGGCCCGCATCCCCATGGAGGCGCAGACCGTGCGCCGCGCCTTCTACGACGGCCGGCTCACCGACCTCGGCAGTTCGGCGCCCGCCTCCTTCATCTCGCTCATCAGCGACAACTGGCAGACCAACTTCACCTGGCTCGGCGACGGCGCCTTCCCCGACGCCGAGCGGCAGAAGCTGCGCGCCATCGTGCGGCAGGCGCACGCGGCCGGGCAGACCGTGCGGTTCTGGAACACCCCGGACCTGGCGGGCCCCGCCCGTGACGCGCTGTGGGAGGAGTTGTTCGCCGCCGGTGTGGACTTCCTCAACACCGACGACCTCGCCGGCCTGGAAGCCTTCCTGGACGCCCACCGCACGGCGTGACACCACATGTGGTCACGTGACATGTGGTCACCGGACATGGGGTGACACCACACGTTCGGGGGACACGTCGGTAGCCCGGATGAACCCTCCGCTACGCCACACTTGCGGCCGAACGCCGTGAAACAGACATGGCGGCGTGGCGGAGGAGGGTGACGATGGCCATTTCCATCTCTGTGGTGCTGCTGCTCCTGATCCTTGCGGTGATCTTCATGCGCAGCGGCGGGCTGAAGCTCTCCCATGCGCTGGTCTGCGCACTGCTCGGTTTCTTCATGGCGAGTACCAGCATGGCGCCCACGATCCACAGTGGTCTCACGGCCACCGCGGATCTGGTGAGCGGACTGCATCCATGAGGTCAGCGGGTTGAGAAGACCCCGACACCGTTCGGTACGGGCCGCTCGGCGCCACCGCTGGGGTGGTTCCGTACCGTGACGGCGCTCGCGCCGGGTGCGCGGGCGACCAGGGTCGTCGAACCGCCGCCGTCCAGACTGAAGGCGTCGACCGAGCCCAACCTCCGCATCTCGGCGGCGACTTCGGCGATCGTCAGACCGTTGCGGTACGCGACCGCGCCGTCCGTCGCGAACAGCAGCAGACGGTGGCCGTGGTTCGCGATCCCGACGGCCGTGCGCACGGCCGAGGCCGTGCCGTCGAGGCCGGACAGCGGCTGCCCGCCCCGCAGCACCGGGTAGCCGCCCAGGGCGAAGCGGTACGGAATCCCGGACCTCGACGCCACCAGACGGTGCAGCACCTGCACCCGCTCGCCGATGGACAACTTCCGCAGCTGCTGCGCACCCGCCTCACGGCCGACGAGGACGGTGGTGCCCGCGGCGATGGCACCACTGCCGGGAGTCTTGGACGCCGACACGACTCGCGCGTGGCGAATGGTGACTTCGTAGGTGTCCGTGCTGCAGGCCGCGGCCCGGTTGGTGTCCGTGCCACATGTGGCACGCGCCCGGGAGACACTGCCCCATTGTGTGGTGAACGCACCGATGGAGTTCACCGGCAGAGCGTACTGATTGAACCCGCCGAGCGGCATCCGGCCGTGTGGGGTACCGACCGTGCCCTTGAGGGTGAGGCTGTCCAGCCGGGCCACGCGGTCGACACCCACGCCGAGCACGTTCCGCGTGTTCGTGCCGGGCGGCAGCGCGGGTCCGAATCGCTGGCCGTCCGGTACCGCCCCCTTGAGCGCGACACCGCTCGCGATGGCCGGTCCGTCGGTGGAACCGGTGGCCTCGACGCCCGGGTGCTGGGTCTCGGTGATGTTGAAGAAGTCACCGTTGACGCCCGCGACGGCACCCGCCGAGTCGGCCAGCTCGGAGACGGGCTCCCGGGCCGCCACCGCGCCCGGGTACAGCAGATTGACGCGCACATGGGAGTTGCGCAGGTCCACCACGACCACATGGGCGTGGGTCACACCCCTGGCCGTCGTGAGGTCGAACTGCCGGTAGGTGACACCCGGCGCGAGCCGCGTGGTGCCCGGCACGGCGCCGGCCGGTGCCGCCCCCACCAGGGCCGCACCGGCCAGCGCACCGAACGCCGTGAGAAACGCGAGTGCCGATCTGCCTGTTCTCAAGCGCTCAGCTCTGAAAACTTCTGCTCTGGAACGCTTCTGACGGTGCGTCACAGTGCCCCCTGATGTCTCGTCAACTCATCCAGGACTCAGGGGAAGTGCATCAGAAGACGATGACCGGCGGGGCTCCTAGGCGCCGACTACACGGGAACGGGTGAGAAAACGCACCCCCTCGGGTGCTTCCAGCGAGAAACCGCTGCCCCGACCCGCTACGACGTCCACGATCAGGCGCGTGTGGCTCCACACCTCGTACTGGCTGCGCGAGATCCAGAACGTCACGGGTTCCGGCACGCCCTCGACCGCCAGTTCGGCGAGCAGCACGTCCGAGCCGCCCGTACGGAACTCGCCCTCCGGGTAGCACATGGGCGCACTGCCGTCGCAGCAGCCGCCGGACTGATGGAACATCAACGGGCCGTGCTGTGCGTGCAGTTGGCGCAGCAGGTCCTCCGCGGCGGGGGTGAGTTCGACGCGCGGGGTGTTGTCGTCCATGTCTGCCGTCCCCAGTAGCCGGATGCGATGCTCCATCGCAGCACACGCGAGGTTGCGAGAAGGTTGCGGGCTCATCCGGCCCGGAGCGCGGTCACCGCGCGTCGCGGAGCTGAAGAAGGTAGGCGGCAGTCAGCGCAACAGCGCGGTCGTCGTCGTGCGAGAGCTCGACCAGGGCATGTGAGGCCGTCGTCCCCGGAATGTCCGCCAGTGCCTGGGTCAGCCGACCGCGCGCAGGTGCCTCGGTGGTGTCGTCGGCAAGGCGGTCGACGAGCCTGGTCGCGATCTGGTCCGCCGTTGCGGTGTCGCCCGCCAGCACGCTCAGCGCATCGGCCGCGTCGGTGTCGTTCCTTCCCTCCACGATCATGTCGATGAGCGCCGGGACCGCGTCGGCCACACCACCTGTACCGAGCGCCAAAGCCGCATACCCGCGGACCACGGCGTCGGGGTTCGCAAGGGCGTCCCGCAGCAGTGCGGCAGCTTCATCGCCGGGCAGCTCGACGAGGGCTTGAACGGCACGTTCCCGCACCGCGGCCACTGGTGAGCCGAGGCCTTCCGCCAGCAGCGCCTGGGCGCCGTCGGCCGATCGCGCAAGCGCCCATCGCAGGGCTCCCGCGACGTTCGGCTCCGTCTCGCTGAGTGCCGCCTCGACCAGAGCCTCCACCGGCACCTCGTCGCCCGAGGAGAGGACCGCGCGCTGACGCGCGTCGGCGCTCTTCGACCCCAGTGCCTGGAGGAGCGCGACGGTCTGGAGCACGTTCTCCCAGCCGACGGGGTCCGCGGCGTGGATCCGGCTGAGCTGCGTGAGCAGCTCGGTCTCGGCCGCGATGCGGTCGCGCGTCCGACGGATGAGGTCGCCGACGAGCGCCGAGGGCGTGAAACCGGGATCGTCGAGCGCGCGCCCGATCTCACGCAGCGACAGGCCCAGCGAACGCAGGCTCTCGATGTGGAAGATCCGCCGGATGTCCTCCGCGGAGTACTCCCGATAACCGGATCCCGTACGACCCGCGGGCCGCACCAGGCCGAGGGATTCGTAGTGCCGGAGCATGCGGGCACTGACCCCGGACCGTCTCGACACCTCACCGATCAGCACGGTTCTCATCGTCCGTCCTGGGGGCCCCGGTGAGGGCGACGACGCGCTTGGCCTCCTCGATCGCCGACCCGAATCCGGCGTCCGGGTCGTGCAGCAGACTCTGTGTGGCGAGCGCGTGCGCACGCACATGCGGGTCGGAGACCGTCGTCGCAGCATGCAGAGCCGGCCCGATCACCTCACCCAGCGCGACCAGCGCCTGGCTCAGACTCAGTTGTGTCTCCCGCTCACCGCGCCCGAGTTGCGTTGCCAGCACCGTGGCCAAGGCGGACTCCTCGCCTTCCGGCACGAGCACGACCGCGGCCCGCCAGGCGCTCCTCGCCACCTCGTCGTCGGCGTCTGACAACAGTGCCGGTGTGATCGCCGGCCATGCCTGCCGGTCCCCGATCTTGGACAGCGTGTGCAGCGCCTGGCTGCGTGCCTGCGCACGCTCCGAACGGAGTTCGCCGAACAGTTCGGGGAGCGTCAGGGACTTCGGGTGGCGGGTGAGCGCCCAGGTCAGCATGTCCCGGACGAAGAACTCGGGCTCGATCGCGCATCGCTCGACGAGCTTGTCGACGAAGCGCGGGTCAGGCGCCGTCCCGACCGCCAGAGCTGCCCGCAGCCGCACGGACGAACTCCTGTCCTCCAGCCCCTGGAGCGCTCGTATCGCATCCGTGTCCTGTCTCGTCATGGTCATCGGGACCACCTCCATGGGAAGCAGTGAAAACCTTGTCACCGTGTCAAGGTCAAACGGCCTCCTTCTCGCCGTTCGGGTCACGGGTGGCTCATCGGTCGGTGGACAGGGCGAGGAGGTCGGCGAACAGGCCGCCTCCGGCGGCGAGTTGGTCGTAGGTGCCCTGTTCGGCGATCCGGCCCTGATCCATGACGAGGATCCGGTCGGCGATCTTGGTGTTGACGAGCTGGTGGGTCACCACGATCGTGATGCAGTCGCCGGACAGCGCCTTGATCTTCCGGAGGATGGTGTGCTCGCCGCGGGCGTCCATCTCCGAGGTCGGTTCGTCCAGGATCAGCAGTCCCGCCCTGCGGTACAGGGCTCGCGCGCAGGCCAGCCGCTGCCACTGCCCGCCGGAGAACTCGCTGCCGCCCCACACGTCCCGGGCCAGCAGCGTCAGCAGTCCGGCCGGGAGCTGGTGGACGGCGTCTCTCAGGCCGACCGCGTCGATCGCCTCCCACACCAGGGCGTCGCCGTCCTCGCGCGGCTGGCCGAGGGTGACGTTGTCCCGTACCGACAGCGGCCACTGCGCGAAGGACTGAGGCACCAGCCCGGACCGCACCCACAGGCTGTCGGGGTCGAGGCGGGTGATGTCCTGGCCGTTCCAGGAGACCGTGCCCTTGTCGGCCAGGAAGATACCGGCGAGCAGCCGGACCAGGGTGGACTTCCCCGACCCGTTCTCACCCACCAGCGCGAGGATCTCCCCCTGGCGCACCGTCAGCGACACCCCGGCGACGGCCGGGGCCTCCTTGCCCGGATACCGGTAGACGGCCTCCTCCACCCGGATCTCCGAGACCGGCCCGGTGACCGTCAACTCACCTCGATCGGGGGCGTGTTGGCCGGCGTAGTCGAGGAAGGAGTCCATGTCGGCGAGGTAGAGCGAGGTGTGGAACATGGCCGCGCCGTAGATGACGACCTGGGAGAGCGCGGCGAGGGTGGTCTGCACGGCGACGACCGCGGTCCCGGCGATCGCCGGCTCGATCCTCCCCGTGCTCACCAGCCAGGCGAGCGCCGCCCAGGTCGCGACGAGGAAGATCCCGCCGATCGCCGAGCTGGACAGCACGATCCTCAGCATCCGGGGAGCGGCGGTCAGTGTGCGGGCGTCGATCCGTTCGGAGATCGTCCGGTACCAGAAGTCGAGATAGCCGGTCATGGTGTTGGCGCGGATCTCGTCGGTGAACTTCGCGCTGGTCGCCCAACCCCGCAGGTTCTGGCGGACGTTGCGGTCGCCGACGTTCGCGTAGTGCGTCTCGTAGGTGACCCGGGCGTGCAGCACCGCGCCGACGCCGGCGGGGATCACGGCGAGCAGCAGCAGAGGCAGCAGCAGCGGGTGCAGGACCGTCAGCACCCCGCTCGCGGCGACCATCCGGATGACGGCGGCGGTGAGGCGGGTGGCGTCCTGGACCATGACGTGGCTGCGGACCACGCCCATCTCCGCGGCCTCCTGCCGGTCAGCGCACCCGTCCTCGGCGCGCGCGGCGGCCTCGATACGGCACACCGCCGCCACCAGGGAGCTGTCCGCCTCCGTGGTCAGCACCGGGGTGATCCGCCCGTCGGCGTACGACGACAGCGCGGTCGCCGTCCGGTTGACGATCGCGGCCACTGTGATGACGAGGAGGGCGGGCAGGGCCTGGTGGAGGCGGTCGGGCACCGGGCCGGTGCCGAAGACCGCCCGCATCGCGTGCGCGGTGGCCGTCAGCTGGACCGCGGCGACGGCGGCAGCATGTACACCTTCCAGGCACTGTGGACGGCGGCCCGCTACGGCCTCCCCACGAAGTTCGTCATCTGCAACAACGGCCGCTACAAGCTCCTTGAGAACAACATCGAGGAGTACTGGCGGGACCAGCACATCCCCGCCCACGAACAGCCCGAGATCTTCGACCTGAGCAGCCCGGCCGTCGACTTCGTCTCCCTCGCCGGCTCGCTCGGCGTGGCCGCCGTAAGGGTCGAGAAGCCCGGGCAGGCGGAGGAGGCGGTCGCGCAGGCGCTCGCGCACCGCGGGCCGTTCCTCATCGACCTGGTCACCGCGAAGGGGAAGGGGTAGCCGCCGTGCGACTGTCCGGTCACAAGATCGCCGTCCTGATGGAGAGCGACTTCTACGAGCCCGAGATCCTCTACTACCGCTACCGCTTCCCCGAGGAGGGAGCCGAGATCCACTTCCTGTCCCGCCTGTGGGGCAACGAGCAGATGACCTTCCAGGGCCATGAGCACCGCATGCCCTTCGAGGTCACCGAGTCCTTCGAGGACCTCGACGAGTTCGCGCTGAAGGAGTACTCCGCGGTGATCGTCCCCTCCGGGATGGTCGCCGACCGGCTGCGCTTCACCGAGGACCCCCAACTCCTGCCGCCCGCCTCGCAGTTCCTGCGCCGCGCGTTCGCCGACCCGGCGATCCTCAAGGGCATCATCTGCCACGGCATGTGGCTGGCGGCGCCCGTGCAGGGCCTGATGCAGGGCAGGCGCGCGGTGGTGCACAACAACCTGCTGGGCGATCTGCGCAACATGGGCGGCGAGTACGTCGACCAGGACGTCGTCATCCATGACGACCTGGTCACCGGCCGCACCGGCAACCACTGCCACCTCTTCGCACGGACCATCATCGACCTGCTCGCATCCCGGACGCCGGCCCCGACCGGGCTCCGCTGACGGGATCCGACCGGGAGGAGTCGACCATGACACCGGTGACCGGGCGCATCCCCGTCCTCGACGTCCGACCACGGGTGCGGGACGGGGAGTTGCCCGCCAAGGCCGTGACGGGGGAACACCTCGACATCACGGCCACCGTTTTCCGCGAGGGCCACGGTGCCGTCGCCGCGGACGTCGTCCTGCACGACCCCGCGGGGCGCCCCGCCCACCGGGTCCCGATGACCCTCGTCGACGAGGACGCCGACCGCTGGCAGGCGACCGTCGTCCCCGACAGCGAGGGCCTGTGGACCTTTCGGGTCGAGGCCTGGGCCGACCCGCTGGAGAGCTGGCGGCACGACGCCACCCTGAAGATCGCGGCGGGCGTCGACACCGAACTCACCCTGACCGAGGGCGCGTTGCTGCACGAACGGGCGGCACTCGGCATCACCGCATCGGACCGCCGGGAGGCGGTCTCCGCGGCCGTGGCCGCGCTCCGCGACACCCTGGGCCCCACTCCGGCCCGGCTGTCCGCCGTCACCACCCCCCGGGTGACGGCAGCCCTGGGGCGCTACGCGCTGCGTGATCTCGTCACCGCCTCCCGGCCCCTGCCCCTGCGCGTCGAACGCCGGCGCGCCCTCGTCGGCTCCTGGTACGAGCTGTTCCCGCGCTCGGAGGGAGCGATGGTCCAGGCGGGCGGCCACCTCGTTGGCGGCACACTGCGGACGGCCGCCGAACGGCTGCCCGCCGTCGCCGCGATGGGCTTCGACGTCGTCTACCTCCCACCCGTCCACCCCATCGGCATCACCCACCGCAAGGGCGCGAACAACACCCTCCACGCCGGCCCCGACGACGTCGGCTCGCCCTGGGCCATCGGCTCCCGGCACGGCGGCCACGACGCCATCCACCCCGACCTCGGCACCGAGGACGACTTCCGCCACTTCGTCGCCACCGCAAGGGAGTTGGGCCTCGAAGTCGCCCTGGATTTCGCCCTCCAGTGCTCACCGAACCACCCCTGGCTCACCGAGCACCCCGAGTGGTTCCACCACCGTGCCGACGGCTCCATCGCCTACGCCGAGAACCCGCCGAAGACGTACGAGGACATCCACCAACTCGACTTCGACGGCGACCCCGAGGGCCTGTACGCCGAGGCGCTGCGGATCGTCCGGCACTGGATGGACCTCGGTGTGCGGATCTTCCGCGTCGACAACCCGCACACCAAACCGGTGCAGTTCTGGGAGTGGCTGATCGCCGAGGTCGACGCCACCGACCCCGATGTGCTGTTCCTGGCCGAGGCGTTCACCCGGCGGGCGATGGTGCACGCGCTCGCGCAGGCCGGCTTCCAGCAGTCGTACACCTACTTCACCTGGAAGAACACCAAGGCGGAGTTGACCGACTACCTGCCCGAACTTGCCCAGGGCAGCGCCCACTTCCTGCGGCCCAACCTCTTCGTGAACACCCCCGACATCCTGCACGCCTACCTCCAGCACGGCGGCAGACCCGCCTTCGAGGTGCGGGCCGTGCTCGCCGCGACCGCCGCGCCGAGTTGGGGCGTCTACGCGGGCTACGAACTGTGCGAGAACACCCCGCTGGCGGAAGGCACCGAGGACTACCTCGGCTCGGAGAAGTACCAACTGAGGCCCCGGGACTGGGCGCTGGCGGAGGCCGAGGGCCGCACCATCACCCCGCTGATCACCCTGCTCAACAGGCTCCGCCGACTCCACCCCGCCTTGCAGGAGTTGCGCAACCTGCGCCTGCAGAGCACGGACAACGACCAACTCCTCGTCTACACCAAACACCTCGAACTGCCCGACGGCTCCACCGACTTGGTGCTCGTGATCGTCAACCTCGACCCGCATCACGCCCACGAGGCCACCGTCACCTGCGACCCGGCCGTCCTCGGCCTGCCCGCCGACGGCACCCTCAAGCTGCGCGACGAACTCACCGGGGAGACCTACGCCTGGGGCGAGTCCACCTACGTACGCCTCGATCCGGCCCACCAGGTCGCCCACGTGCTCACACCCGCGGAGGGATCATGAGCGACGGCATCCTCGAACCCCTGCTGCCGGCCCTCGGACCATGGCTGGAGGGCCGCCGATGGTTCGACGCCCGCTACGGCGGAGCCCGGCTCGGCGCCAGGGCCGCCACCGTGCTCGGCACCGAACCACCCCTGCTGCTGCACGCCGTGGTCTCGGCCCACCGCGAGGACCGGTCCGTCCTCGACTACCAACTCCTGCTCGGCCTGCGCCCCCACCTCCCCGCCCGCCTCGCACCGGCCGCCATCGCCACCGTGCCCACCGGCCCCTGGCAGGGCTGGCAGGTCTACGACGCCCTCGCCGACGGCGCCCTGCTGG
>NZ_JAWOAI010000045.1:0-31906 GCF_033194735.1 Streptomyces sp. W16 | reverse complement strand
TGCCGGGCCTCGGCGGCGACCCGCTCGGCCTCGGCGCGGGCGGCGGCCAGCGCCTGCTCGGCCTCGGTCCGCGACTCCTCCACCAGACGGCGGGCCTGTGACTCGGAGCGGGCGCGCAACTGCTCCGCCCACGCCACGTTCTCGTTGACGTGCGACTCGACGGTCTGCCGGCGCTCGCCCAACTCCTGGTCGAGCTGCTGACGCCGGGTCACCGCCTCCTGGTGGAGCTCCGCCTGGAGGCGGGCCGCGTTCTCCGCGTGCTCCTGGAGGATGCGCTGGGTCTGCGCGCGGGCCTGGCTCAGCTCCCGCTCGGCGTCCTGGCGCAGCTGGTCGGCCTGGACCTGGGCATTACGGAGCATCTGCTCGGCCTGGTAGCCGATGTCACCGCCGTCGTATGCCGGCCGGGACATGAGGGTGCGGCGCGCCTCGTGCAGCTTGGCGCGCAACACCTCGACCTGGTAGCCGAGGTCCTCGGCATGCTGGATCGCCTTTTCCCGCTCGGTCTTCAGCCGCTCCATCTCGGCCTCGAACCGAGAGAGGTGGTCGACGTCAGCCGCCGGCTCTCGCTCCTGGCGTTCGTAGCCCCGCACTGCGCGGTCCCATCCGTCCCCTGGTCGCGGTTTACTCCAACGAGCGCCGTCCATCCAACGGACGGTGCTCCCGGGGAATGGTGTCAGATCAGCGGCCGAGCACGGGCTGCTGCCCTGACGCTCGCCCCCCGAAACCGGACCCCGGCATGCGGTCGTCCTGGTTGCGAGCGACGACCGACCCCAACCCTACCGGCCCATATGTACGAGGGTCAGTGCTCAGGTGACTCAACAGGCGCCGAAGTGACCAGTTCTGTCAGTACGCCATGGCAATCCTTTGGGTGCAGAAACGTGATCCGTGACCCCATGGAGCCGCGCCGGGGCTCCTCGTACAGAACGCGTACGCCCTTCCCGCGGATGTCCTCGGAGTCCGTGTCGACGTCCGCCGTACCGAAGGCGATGTGGTGGACCCCCTCCCCGTTCTTCGCCAGCCACTTTCCTACGGCGGAGTCCTCGCGGGTCGGTTCGAGGAGCTGGAGGTAGGAGGCGCCGCCGTCGTCCGTGTTGTTGATCTTCAACATGGCCTCGCGTACGCCCTGCTCCTCGTTGACCTCGGAGTGGAACACCTCGAAGCCGTACGTGGCCCGGTAGAACTCGACTGTCTTGTCGAGGTCGAAGCAGGCGATCCCGATGTGGTCGATTCGCGTCAGCATGTATGTAGTGCAGCGCTCACCGGGCGGTTACGCAACGTGCGCGCGATCACACCGACGGCCCGATGACGGGGTGGTCAACCGCTCAGTACATTTCAAGTAAACCCTCGTTCACTCCTCAGCTGAAACACGCTGGAAGGGGATCGCACCTCATGTCTGGAACGAACAGCACGACCTCGGTGATCGTCGCGGGCGCCCGGACGCCCATGGGACGGTTGCTGGGCTCCCTGAAGTCCTTCTCCGGAGCCGACCTCGGCGGCTTCGCGATCAAGGCCGCCCTCGACCGTGCGGGTATCGGTGGCGACCAGGTGCAGTACGTGATCATGGGCCAGGTGCTCCAGGCCGGGGCAGGGCAGATCCCGGCACGCCAGGCCGCCGTCAAGGCGGGCATCCCGATGAGCGTCCCGGCGCTCACCATCAACAAGGTCTGCCTCTCGGGCCTCGACGCCATCGCGCTCGCCGACCAGCTCATCCGTGCAGGTGAGTTCGACGTGATCGTCGCGGGCGGCCAGGAGTCCATGACGAACGCCCCGCACCTGCTCCCCAAGTCCCGTGAGGGCTTCAAGTACGGCGCGATCGAGATGCTCGACGCGATGGCCTACGACGGTCTGACCGACGCCTTCGAGAACATCGCCATGGGCGAGTCCACGGAGAAGCACAACACGCGGCTCGGCATCGCGCGGCCCGAGCAGGACTCGGTGGCCGCCCTGTCCCACCAGCGGGCCGCCGCCGCCCAGCAGAACGGCGTCTTCGAGGCCGAGATCACCCCCATCGAGATCCCGCAGCGCAAGGGCGAGGCCGTCGTCTTCAGCAAGGACGAGGGCATCCGCGCGGAGACCACGGTCGAGTCGCTCGGCAAGCTGCGTCCGGCGTTCACCCGGGACGGCACGATCACCGCCGGCACCTCCTCGCAGATCTCGGACGGTGCGGCGGCCGTGGTCGTGATGAGCAAGACCAAGGCGCAGGAGCTCGGCCTGCAGTGGATTGCCGAGATCGGCGCCCACGGGAACGTGGCGGGCCCGGACAACTCCCTCCAGTCCCAGCCCTCCAACGCGATCCTGCACGCCCTGAAGAAGGAGGGCCTGGAGGTCGAGGACCTCGACCTGATCGAGATCAACGAGGCCTTCGCCGCCGTCGCGGTGCAGTCAATGAAGGACCTCGGGGTGTCCACGGAAAAGGTGAACGTCAACGGCGGAGCCATCGCCCTGGGCCACCCCATCGGCATGTCGGGCGCCCGACTCGTACTGCACCTGGCGCTGGAGCTCAAGCGGCGCGGCGGCGGGGTCGGCGCGGCGGCGCTGTGCGGTGGCGGCGGTCAGGGTGACGCGCTGATCGTGCGGGTACCCAAGGCCTGAGCAGCAGTACCTTCTCGCACATCCGCAAAGGATCGGAGTCGTGATGCAGGACGTCGCCTCGCTGGTGGCCCAGGCCAGGGAAGGCCGGCCGCGGGCCGTGGCCCGGCTGATCTCCCTGGTGGAGGGGGCGTCCCCTCAACTCCGGGAGGTCATGGCGACGCTCGCACCGCTGACCGGCGGGGCGTACGTCGTCGGCCTCACCGGATCGCCGGGTGTCGGCAAGTCGACCTCGACCTCCGCGCTGGTCACGGCGTACCGCAAGCAGGGCAGGCGGGTCGGCGTCCTGGCCGTCGACCCGTCCTCGCCGTTCTCGGGCGGCGCCCTGCTCGGTGACCGCGTCCGCATGTCGGACCACTCTTCCGACCCGGGCGTCTACATCCGCTCGATGGCCACCCGCGGCCACCTCGGCGGCCTCGCCTGGTCGGCCCCGCAGGCCATCCGCGTCCTCGACGCGGCGGGCTGCGACGTGATCCTGGTGGAGACGGTCGGGGTGGGCCAGTCGGAGGTGGAGATCGCCTCCCAGGCGGACACTTCTGTCGTGCTCCTGGCCCCGGGAATGGGCGACGGCATCCAGGCGGCGAAGGCCGGAATCCTGGAGATCGGCGATGTCTACGTCGTCAACAAGGCCGACCGGGACGGCGCCGACGCGACCGCCCGCGAGCTGAACCACATGCTCGGCCTCGGCGAGTCCCGCGGCCCCGGCGACTGGCGCCCCCCGATCGTCAAGACGGTCGCCTCCCGCTCCGAGGGCATCGACGAGGTCGTGGAGGCCCTGGAGAAGCACCGGGCGTGGATGGAGGAACACGGCGTCCTCGCGGAGCGCCGCGCGGCCCGGGCGGCGCGCGAGGTCGAGACGATCGCGGTCACGGCCCTGCGCGCACGCATCGGAGACCTGCACGGAGACCGCCGGTTGAGCGCGCTCGCGGAGCGGATCGTGGCGGGGGAGTTGGACCCGTACAGGGCGGCGGACGAACTGATCGCGGGCATCACGGAGGGCTAAGTCGCTGGTCAACGTCCTTGTGCCGCTGCTACGTTGACCCGCATGTCGTTCCTCCTCATGGCATAGGGCACGCCGAAACACACCGGCGTCCCTTTCCCATGCCTCCAGTTGAGGAACTTCTCGCATGTCCGCGTCTTCTTCCACGCCGACTTCGGCGTGCCCTTCGTATGCCGCCGTGCTCCAAGCCCCGTACGCGCGCCGCACGTTCGCCGCCGCGCTCGTCGGCCGCCTCGCCTACGGCACGGTCTCCCCGGCTGTGCTGCTCGCGGTCGTCCACTCCACCGGCTCGTACGCGGCGGCCGGCACGGTCATGGCCGTCTTCGGGACCACGGCCGTCCTCCTGATGCCCCTGCGCGCAGCGCTGGTCGATCGCCACGGCCCCCGCCGCGCCCTCCTCCCCATGGCGATGCTCTACGGCGGTCTCCTGTGCGTCCTCGCGGCGGTGACGTGGCGTCCCGGGACGCCGGTTGTGGTGCTCGGTGCGGTGGCCGCGCTCACCGGCATGTGCGCGCCCCCGCTTGGACCCACGATGCGCTCCGTGTGGGCCGAACTCGTAGGTGACCGTGGGTTGTTGCAGCGCGCGTACAGCCTCGACGGCGTCGCGGAGGAACTCCTGTACATCATCGGCCCGTTGGCGGTCGGCGCGCTGCTCACCTTCGCTCCACCGGCTGCCGGGGTCCTGCTCAGCGCGGCCCTGATCGTGACCGGGACGATCGCCTTCGTCATGTCACCGGCGCTGTCCGGAGTACGCGTATCCGCGGGCGCCGGGCGGGGGTTGAGGCCGGCCCGGGTTCGTGGGCTGCTCGGTCCTGTCGTCGTGGCCGGGGGGATGGGGCTCGCGTTGAGCGCGGTCTACCTGTTGGTGATGGCGTTCGTGGCGCAGCGGGGGTACGGCGACGATGTCGTGCCCTGGGTGCTGGCGGCGGTGTCGGCGGGCAGCGCGGTGGGTGGGCTTCTGAACGGGGCGGTGAACTGGCGTGTGGCCGGGCGGGTTCGGTTGTCCGGGGCCGCGTTGGGGCTCGGGGTGGTGTTGGCCGCGGCCGGGTTCGCATCGGGGGTGTGGTCGCTCACCGTGGCGGTGGGGTGTGCGGGGTTCTTTGTGGCGCCGGCGTTGACCACCGCGTATCTGCTGGCCGACGAGGTGGCTTCGCCCGAGGCGCGGACGCAGGCGGGGGCGTGGGTCAACATGGCGGTGAACGCGGGGAGTTCGGGTGGGTCGGTGGTGACGGGGCTGCTTGTTGGGCGGGTGCCGTTGGGGGTTTGTTTTGTGGTCGCCGGGGTGGTGGCTGGGGGTGCGGGGGTTGTGTCTTGGCTGCCGGCTCGTGGTGACTGGTCGCGCCCACGCGGCGGAGCCGCAAATTGACACAGCCCCGCGCCCCTAAAAACAGGGCGACGCAGAGAGCCGGAGTTCTACGCGAACTCCGGCTCTCAGCTCAGCTCGTTGCCGCTACGGGCGTCCCCGATGCCCCCGCAGATGCTCCGCGATCGGCTTCAGGGTCTTGCTGAGGTCCGACAGGCCCTCGGGGGTGGAGAGGTCGATGAAATGCCGCCGCACTGACGCCACGTGGTGGGGCGCGACCTTCTTCATCGTCTCCAGGCCGTGTTCGGTGAGTACCGCGTACAGTCCCCGGCGGTCCGACTCACAGTTCTCCCGGCGTACCAGGTCCGCGTTCTCCATGCGGGTGATCTGGTGCGAGAGGCGGCTCTTGGACTGGAGGGTGGCGGCGGCGAGGTCGCTCATCCGCAGCCGTTGGTCCTCCGCCTCGGAGAGGTTCACCAGGATCTCGTAGTCGTTCATCGTCAGGCCGAACGGCTGAAGGTCCTTTTCGAGTTGGTACGTCAGCAGCCTGTTGACCTCCAGGTGGGTGCGCCAGGCGCACTGCTCCTCTTCGGTCAGCCAGCGCGTGGCCGTCTCGGTCTCCATGAATGTAAGTCTACCTAAAATGTTGAAAGGCGAACTAGTGAGGGTGGCGTGACGGCGCGCACACGTTCGACGTCACACTCCGCAGACTACCGCTCACAGCCCGAAGCGACGCTGGAGATCCCCCAGCTGTCCGGGAAGGCGCGGTGCGCCCGCTTGCTGTGAGGGGCCTGTGGGAACCCCGCCCCCACCCGGTACCCCCGGCTCGTGCGGCACAACCCCTGTGGCCTGCTCGGGCATCAGATTCTCCGACGACTGGAGCAGCACCGTACCCGCCCCGACGAACTCGAACTGGTGCTCCTCCCCGGATGCCCCGCCGATGCCCGTCATCGCACGTAGACCGCCCATCAGGCCGGTCATGTAGGCGTGGTCGTAGTGGTGGCACGGGGAGGGGCAGTCGGCCCAGCCGACGAGCGCCTGCGGGTCGACCCGGATCGGCGGTTCCATGAACACCACCGGGCCGCTGGAGGCGGCCACGATCTTGCCGGTTCCGATGAGTGTCAGAAAGCCGGGAACAATCGACTGCTTGAGAGCGAGACTTGGCTGAAAAGCGAGCAGGTTGCCGGAGCGAATGGTCATGTTGGCGTCTTCGAGGTCGTACGCGTTGACGTCGAATGCCCGGTCGGCGAGCAGCATCTTGCCCGAGCCGTCCGCCACGACCCAGTCGCTCGCGTGCAGAGGCGAATGGAAGGACGTACGGACAAGTCGGTCGAGTCGCCCGTGCCCGACGCCGTTGAACTCCATCGAGCCGTAGTAGGCGATCATCTTCCCCTTCTGCAGGAACCACTGGCTCCCCTTGAGCTCCACGCAGAAGGTGTACTTGTTGACGTTGTCGTCGACCGGCAGGGTCATCGGGTCGTAGATCGTGGGGCCGGACCCCGCGTACTGGCTCACAGTTTCTCCTCCGACGCCTGGACGTACACCGCGCCGCTGCCGCTCAGCTCCAGCTGGAACGCCTCGCCGGAGCCCCGGCCCACCATGTCGCGCCAACCGAGCGCCGTGGACAGCTTGTTGCGTACGTCGCCGTGGTGGGCGACGTAGGCCTGCGGGTCGACATGGACGGGGCGGCCGGGGGTGATCGGCACCTCGAAGACCCCGCCGTGGGCCATCACGGCGACCGCGCCGCGCCCCTGGAGGGTGGTCGTGAACAGTCCCTGGCCGGTGACCTGGCCCCGGACCATGCCCATGACGCCGCCCTGCGAGCCCATGAACATCGTGCCCTGCTGGAGGGTGCCCTCGAAGGCGAGGAGGCGGTCGGCCTCCACGTAGAGGGTGTCTCCGGTGAGCTCGATGATCTGGATGTGGTGGCCGCCGTGACCGAACATCACGGTGCCGCTGCCCTCGACGGTCATCAGGGGAGTGGCCTCGTTGGCGACGCGCCGGCCGAGCATCGACATGACGCCGCCCTGGCCGCCCTGGATGTTCGGGGTGAAGGAGACGTCGCCCTTGTAGGCGAGCATCGCGCCGCGCTGGCTGTACAGCCGCTGGCCCGGCATGACGGTGGCCTGGATCATCTTCGAGTTGATCTCCGTGAACGTCATGTCACACGTCCCCCGCGATCGTGTTCCGCTCGCTGGGCTGGACGTAGACGAGCCCGTCCCCCTCGAAGCGGATCTGGAAGGCCTCGCCGCCGCCCTCCCCGAAGAAGGTGCGGAAGGTCACACCGGACTGGAAGGACTGGTGCAGGTTCCCCTGGTGCGCGATGTAGGCGCCGGGGTCGACGGTCAGCGGATACTGCCGGCTCACCCGCAGCACCACCGCGGGGCCGTCCGACATGATCGCCGCCTGGCCGTGTCCCTCGACAGTCGTCGTGAACAGCCCGTTGCCCTGCGAGGCGCCGCGCAGACCCGTGAACGTCGTGCCCGTTCTCAGTCCCGCGTCGGTCGCGAGCAGGTTGCTCGACTCGACGTACAGCTTGTCGCCCTGGAGATTCACGAGGTTGATCTCTGAGGCCCGGTCCGCGAACCAGCACGTGCCCTGCCCCCTCACCTCCATCACCGTCATCTGCTCACCGGTGAGCCGCCGGGTGACCATCCCCCGGATGCCCTCACCGCCGCCGCTCATCTTCTTGAATGCCATCTGCCCGTCGTACGCGACCATCGAGCCGTTCTTCGCCTTCACGGCGTCCCCGGTCATGTCGACGGCGAGCACCTTGCTGCCCTGGAGTCGAAACATCGCCACGGTGCGAAGGTAACCGCACAGGCGCGCCCGCCGACAGGGCCTGTGGGTGGAGAACGACCCTGACCTGGCCCCTAAGGGCAGACCCGGCGCGGCTCTAAGGCATGTCGCGGGGCGTGTTCAGTCGTATGACGGCCGTGCCCGCGCGCAGGTCGACGGTGGACCAGGGCGGGTCCCCGTCCTCCTCGTCGTCCCGCATCACCAGCGCGCTCTGCCGTTCCTTGAGCTCGGTCTGCTTGCCCGGCGACAGGCTCGCGTGCAGCTGCTCGAAGCCGGTCGCGGAGATCTGCCCCTGCCGCCCGGCGTTCCGCCAGGGGAGCATTCCGGCCCGGCCTACCCTCAGGAGCAGCTGGTCGAGGAAGGCGAGCAACGTCAGCAGGACCACCAGCCCGGGCAGTGTCATGAAGAAAACGAACTGCACGGACACTCCCGGGGAGTCGGTGACGGACCCCCAGTCTCGGCCCGCTCGGCCGTTTGCCACAATGGGTGAACGTTTGTGCTCGCGTTCACAAACTGTGGACGTCTCCCTCACCGAAGGTGACCTGTGGACATCAAGACCGCCACCGCAATCCGCCGCCTCCGTCTGGTGTCGGCCCCCGAAGCCGTGTCCTTCCTCCTGTTGCTCGTCTGCTCGGTGCTGAAGCGGACCACGGACTTCAACGCGGTGCCCGTGATGGGCATGGTCCACGGTGTCCTCTTCATCCTGTACGTCCTCTTCTGGATCGACGCCTGGAACCGCACCAAGTGGGGCGCGAAGACGGCGGCCCTCTACTTCGTCCTCTCCGTGCTGCCCACCGGCGGCTTCTTCGCCGAGCGCAAGCTCAGGCGCGAGTCCGAGAACGCGGTCATCGCCTCCCGCGCCCGCCAGGAGCAGGACGGGGTTGTGAAGGCATGATCGTCGCCTTTTCCGTGACGCCGCTGGGTGTCGGCGAGGACGTGGGGGAGTACGTCGCCGACGCCGTCCGCGTGGTCCGCGAGTCGGGCCTGCCCAACCACACCGACGCGATGTTCACGTCCATCGAGGGCGAGTGGGACGAGGTCATGGACGTCGTCAAGCGCGCGGTCGCCGCGGTCGAGGCACGCGCCCCACGCGTCTCCGTGGTCCTCAAGGCGGACATCCGCCCCGGGGTGACGGACGGCCTCACCTCCAAGGTGGAGACGGTCGAACGACACCTGGCGCAGTAGCGCGAGCATCGTTGAGCGGGTCGCGTCAGGGGAGCCAGGGCTTGAGGCCCTGCCCCGCGGCCTCCAGCACCTAACCCGGAGTCAGCGCGTCGGCTCGTTCCACCACGACGAGCCCCCACCCATGCCGGCGAACCACGTCCAACGTCACCGCAGACGTGCGATCGGCCACGGGCGGGTTCACCTCGTACGCGGCGAGCTTTCCGACGTACCGGTCGAGCCACTCCGGCCCCTCCCGCTGCACGGCACGGTCCAGCGCGGCCCCGGCGTCGGCACGAACGGCACCAGCCCGTCCGCGATCACCACGTCGTCGCCGCGCGCCAGAACCGACTCGACGAACCGCTCCGTCGCCGTGGCCAACGTCTCCAGCCCCACAGCTCCCGTCGCCCCGAACTCCTCGGCCACAGCGGCGAATTCGGGCCGGGTGAGGATCTCCTCCTCGCGGAAGTGATCCACCCGCGGCCCCGCTCCGGCGAGCGACCGGGACAGCCCGGCGCACAGCGTCGACTTGCCCACACCGGGCGCCGCTCCCCACACCGACACCAGCACCGTCACCGCCAACTCCCCACTCCAGCACCGCAGTCGGTCACCACACCCGCTCCAGCGCCGCACTCAACTGCGACACCACCGCCAGATCCGGCACCCGGCCAAGGCAGGCGGCGACCTGCCCGCCCGCGAACTCCCGCTGTTCGGCGGTCACTTTCGGGTCGATCGCGCACTCGGCCTGCACCCGCACATAGTTCAGCGCGGTCGCGAAGAGCATCGAGAACGACTGCGGCCCCTGTACGACGGCAGGACCCCCGGCACTCCGATACGCCCGCGCCACCCGCACACCCGCCTCGACGTCCCCCTCGTTCCCGCCCGACCATACGAACAGCGCGCGGGCCAACTCCCGTTCCGCCGAAGCGGATCCGGCGTTGTCCCAGTCCAGGAGGACGGGTCCGTCCGGGCCGACCAGAACGTTCTGGGGTTGCAGATCGAGATGGGACGTCACCAGGTCGCCGGGGTCGGACGGCGTCACCCAGCGCGCCAACTCAACGGCGGAGGTGCCGATGAACCGGCCCAGCGCGTCCGCCCACGGCATCCCCGCCCGCTGCACCTTCCCGTGCAGTTCCTTCCAATCGGCATCCTGCGGGCACCGCTCGTACCAGGAGCTCGGCGGCTTGCTCTCGCCCCCACCTGCCCTGTGCAGCAGTGCCATGGTCCGCCCGAACCAGTCCAGGACGCCAGGATCGGAGGTGTCCGCCGGGGTGCCGTCGATCCAGTCGTACAGCTTGACATGGGAGCCGTCGGAAGGTGGCGGGAGGTGGGAGACATGCGTCCCCTCCCGATTGGGGATCAGCCGCGGCGACGCGATGCCCAGCCTCTCCGCGGCCTCCCGTAACGCGGCCTCCCGGCGGACCTGGTCCTCGTCGCAGCCGAAGAGGAGTTCCTTGACGGCCCACGAGGAACCGTTGCCGGACAACTTCCAGATCTGGCCCAGCGCGCCCCGGGTGACGGGGGCCAACGTCCATGGCCCGGCGCCGAGCGCGTAGGTCTTCGCGATGAGGTCGGCGGTGTCGTGCATGCGGATGCCTTTCGGAGCGCCGGAGATCACCAACGGCGGCATTCTCTCCGAGCCGCTCGCCGGCCGGGGTTCCGCCGCCGGGGTCAACCCCCCACCCACCTGGACGCACCCAGTTCGACACGCCCCACTATCTCCACTTGTGTGTGGGTATCGGCCCGGTCGATCTTCGGAACCCAACGGTTCCGGTGGTCCCCGGGCGTCGATCACTCCTCAATCATTGGAGGGCGCTGTGCGGCCGGAGGGCTACGACTACGACACCTACAGCCGACTGGCCGGACCGCTCACCGAGCCGTCCGGTGGGTCGTACCAGGTGCAGTACACCTCGCTCCTCTCGCGCGAGCCCCACCGAATACGCGCTGTCCTCCTGATGAGCCTCGCCCCGGTGCTGACCGCCGCCCTGCTCGTCTACCTGGTCTGGCCCACCCACTGGGTGGAGCGAGAGGGAGGCCAGGAATGGATGGTCGGGCTCGACGTCACGATGCTGATAGCCATCGGCCTCATCGAGCTGTTCATGGTCGTCAACGTCGCCTCCGTCGCCCACGCCACGCTGGTCGCCCGCGATCCGATTCCCGTCGTCGCCGCACCCGGCACCCGCGTCGCCTTCCTCACGACGTACGTCCCGGGCAAGGAACCCCTCTCCATGGTCCGCGCGACTCTCGAAGGCGCGGTCAACGTCACCCACACCGGGCCGGTCGACGTCTGGCTCCTCGACGAGGGTGACGACGAGCAAGCCAAGGCCCTGTGCGCCGAGTTGGGCGTACGGCACTTCACCCGGCACGGAGTTCCCGAGTGGAACCGTCCCAAGGGCGTCCACAAGGCCCGTACGAAGCACGGCAATTACAACGCCTGGATCGCGATGCACGGCGGCGACTACGAGTTCTTCGCCTCCGTCGACACCGACCACGTTCCGCTCCCCAACTTCCTTGAGCGGATGATGGGTTACTTCCGCGATCCGGACGTGGCCTTCGTCGTGGGACCGCAGGTGTACGGGAACTACCACAACCCCGTCACCAAGGCCGCCGAGTCGCAGCAGTTCCTCTTCCACGCCCTGATCCAGCGTGCCGGAAACCGTTACCGCGCCCCCATGTTCGTCGGCACCAACAACGTCGTACGGATCGCCGCCGTCAAGCAGATCGGCGGGCTGTACGACTCCATCACCGAGGACATGGCCACCGGGTTCGAGCTGCATCGGCACCGCAATCCCCTGACCCGTACGCACTGGCGGTCCGTCTACACCCCGGACGTGCTCGCGGTGGGGGAGGGGCCGGCCTCCTGGACCGACTTCTTCACCCAGCAGATGCGGTGGTCGCGCGGCACCTACGAGACGCTGATCAAGCAGTACTGGAAGGCGCCGTTCACGATGCCTCCGGGGCGGCTGTTCTCGTACACGCTGATGCTCGTCTACTACCCGATGACGGCCGTCAACTGGCTGCTGGGCATCATGAGTTGCTTCCTGTTCCTGTGGTTCGGCGCCTCCGGCACCCAGGTCGCCGCGTCCGTGTGGCTGATGCTCTACAGCGACGCCGCGGCCCTGCAGATCGGGCTCTATCTCTGGAACCGGCGGCACAACGTCTCCCCGCACGAGCCGGAGGGGTCGGGTGGTCTGGCAGGTATGGCGATGTCGGCGCTCTCCGCTCCCATCTATCTGAAGTCCTTCGGTGAGGCGCTCATCCGCCGGCCGAGCCGGTTCGTCGTCACCCCCAAGGGCGGCGACGCCAGTCCGGACCGGGTGATGACCTTCCGCATCCACCTCTTCTGGGCGATCCTCCTGGCGACCTCGCTGGCCGCCTCCGTCGTCCTCGACCACACCCACGCGGCCATGCGCACCTGGGCCGTCCTCGCGATGGTCATCTCCCTTGCGCCGCTGGGGGTTTGGGTCGGCTCGCTGCTCAAGGAGCGCCGGGAACGGCACTCGCTGCTCGGCGCCGCGCGCACCCTCGACCCCGTCGAACCCGCTCTCGCCACCACCGGGGCCGGCCCGTCCGTCTCCGGCACCACGACAGGGGGCAACTAGACCATGGCGTACCAGCCGTCCCAGAAAACCAGGAAGACCGTCCTCGGCATCGGCGGCATCGCCGTCCTGGCCGGTCTCAACGCCCCGGCCGCCCTCGACTTCGCCGGCGAGCAGTACCACGAGTACAAGATCACGCGGCCCGGCTACATGGCCAAGTACGGCTCCTGGGACCAGATCGACATCCCGAAGGAGTACCGCACCAACGCCATCCACGCCTCGCTGCTGCACACCGGCAAGGTGCTGATCGTGGCCGGGTCGGGCAACGAGCAGAAGAAGTTCAACGCCGGGTCCTTCGACACGGTGCTGTGGGATCCGAAGGCCAACACCTTCAAGAAGATCCCCACCCCGGTGGACTTCTTCTGCGGCGGACACAGCCAACTCCCCAGCGGCAACCTGCTGGTGGCCGGCGGCACCGCCCGCTACGAACTCCTCGACGGCGAGGTCAAGCGGGCCGGCGGTGGTATGCGGGTCAAGAACGAGAACCCCAACAAGGCCATGTTCCTCAAGAAGGGGACCGTCTTCCGCTCCCCGGCCGGCGTCGACTACGTCACCAGGTTCGACGTCACGGTCCCCAAGGCCAAACGCGAGTTCAAGGTGACGTACAACGCCCGCCATGTGATGCAGCCCTGGCAGACCAAGGTCACCGCGAGCGAGGTCCGCGTCTTCGTCGAGGCCGCCGAGGCGGGCCCGATGTCGGTCACCGAGCACCAGGCGCAGTACGACGTCGTCGGCCTCAAGGGCATCGACGCGAACAACACCTACGGCCTCTCCGAGAAGATCACCCTGGAGAAGCAGGACTACCAAGGCATCCGCGCCGCCTACGAGTTCGACCCGAAGGCCGAGCGGTACATCGCCGTCGACCCGATGGACAAGGCCCGTTGGTACCCGACCCTCGTCGGCCTCGACGACGGCCGTGTCCTCGCCGTCTCCGGGCTCGACGACGTCGGCGTCATCGACCAGGGCGACAACGAGATCTACGACCCCAAGACCAAGAAGTGGACCCCGGGCCCCAAGCGCTACTTCCCCACTTACCCGGCCCTCTTCCTCACCAAGGGCGGCAAGCTCTTCTACCCGGCCTCCAACGCCGGCTACGGACCCGCCAACAAGGGCCGTGAGCCCGGGCTTTGGGACCTGAAGACCAACAAGTTCACCAAGGTCGCCGGGCTGCGCGACCCCGAAGAGACCGAGACCTCGTCCTCCCTCCTCCTGCCACCCGCACAGGACCAGAAGGTGATGATCCTCGGCGGCGGAGGGGTCGGCGAGTCCAAGAAGTCGACCCCGCGCACGGCGGTCGTCGACCTCAAGCAGGACAGCCCCGTCTTCAAGGACGGCCCCGATCTCCCGCAGGGCACGCGGTACCTGAACAGCGTGATCATGCCGGACGACTCGGTCTTCACCACCAACGGCTCCTCGGACTACCGGGGCCGCAGCGCCAGCAACATCTTCAAGGCGCAGTTCTACGACCCGAAGGGCAACGCCTTCCGCGAGGCCGCCGCCCCGATGGTCGGCCGCAACTACCACTCCGAGGCACTGCTGTTGCCCGACGGCCGCGTCGTCACCTTCGGCTCCGACCCGCTCTTCGACGACCAGGCCAACACCAAACTCGGCCACTTCGAGCAGCGCATGGAGATCTTCACCCCGCCCGCGCTGCACAAGAACGGCGCCGACAGGCCCGTACTGCAGGACGGTCCGGAGACCCTCGACCGGCACCACCGGGCGACCTTCCGCACCGACCACCCCGACCGTGTCGTCAAGGCCCGCCTGATGCGGCCGAGTTCGGTCACGCACACGACGGACGTCGAGCAGCGCTCCATCGAACTCGGCCTCGTCAAGGACGGAAAATCGGTGACGGTGGACGTACCGAACGACCGGGCACTGGTGCCGCCCGGCTGGTACATGCTGTTCGTGACGGACGCGGACGGCACGCCGTCGGAGGCCAAGTGGATCCAGGTGCAGTGAAGTTGGTGAACTGCCGGTCTACGCCTTGGAGTTGCGCGCCAGCTCCAGGGCGTACTCCGGCCACCACTGCCCGGCGTCGGGACCGCCCTCGCACGTCCCGTCGGACGCGCCGGGCCGCTTGATCCACAGATAGGCGTCCAGGGCGGGTTCGCCGGTGTCGGTGGTCGGCCGGGTGCCGAGGCCCCGGCCCGGCGGGTTGCACCAGGCGCCGGCCAGCGGCCCGTTGCCGTTGCGGCTGCTGTCGACGACGAAGTGCTTGCCGCCGAGGTCCCTCGACAACTGGACGCCGTACTTCTTCGTCACCGCGTCCGTCTGGAAGTTGGAGACGTTCAGCGAGAACCCGTCGGCCTCCTCGACGCCGGCCCGCTTCAGCGGCTCCACCAGCTTCCAAGGGTCCCGGATCCAGGCGGGGTTGCCCGCGTCGAGATACACCGTCGTACCGGACTGCTGCTTCAGCCGGACGACCGCCTCGCTCAGCAACTGCTCCCGCTCGCCCTGATACTCGCCGGGCGTGCACCCGTCCACCATGTGCGCGACGGCGTCCGGCTCCAGCACGACCAGCGCCTTCGAACTCCCCAGCGCCTCCGCGAACTTGCCGATCCAGGCCCGGTAGGCGTCCGCGTCCGCCGCACCGCCCGCCGAGTGCTGACCGCAGTCCCGGTGCGGAATGTCGTACGCCACGAAGAGCGCCGTACGCCCCTCCTGGCGCGCGGACGCGGTCGCCGCCCTGATCACCGGGCCGGGGTCGAGCTCGCCGGCCGGCCACAGCGCGGTCGGCTCGTCGGCGATCCGCTTCAGCAGGGTGGCGTCGTGCTTGCGGCCCTCCCGTTCCCACATCTGGATCTGCTCGGCCGCCGGGCTCGCCGGGTCGACCCAGAAGGAGGTGGCGTATGCCGGGTCCTTGGACCGGGCACCGGCGACGGAGGCCTCGTCGACGTCGGCGGCGGACGAACAGCCCACCGCGAGCCCGAACACCGAGAGCACCGCGAACGTGCGGATCAGCCGGGACATGCCGCTCCCTTGCGCGAGGGGACATTAAGTGACGATTCGTCAGTGATTGTGAACGATCCGCCACCGTGCCGGGCCCTGGCGCGCCGGTCAGCCGCCCCCGGACGCCAGCGCGATCCCCAGCGGTGTCCGTTCGTAGTCGTCGTAGAGCACCTGATGGCCTTGACCTGCTCCCCGGGCTGGTGCCCGAGGATTCTGGCCTTCTAGTCCGTTGCTGTGCCGCTACGTGGCACGGGGTTCGGGCGGGAATCCGTGGCTTCCTGTTTCGTCGCGCTGTGCCGGGACGAGTCCTGGTCTTACCGGCGCTCCACAGGCTGTCACCGCCAGTCCGGCGGCCGTTTTCACGTTCTTCGCGGCGTTGTGGTCCCGGTCATGGAGGGTGCCGCAGGCGGTGCAGGTCCATTCCCGGATGTTCAGGGGCTTGGGTCCGTCTTTGACGCCGCACGCCGAGCAGGTCTGGGAGGTCGGCTCGAACCGGTCGATCCTGACCAGAGTCCGTCCGTACCTGGCGGCCTTGTACTCCAGCATGTGCACGAACGCCGACCATCCGGCGTCATGCACACTCTTGGCCAGCCTGGTGCGCGCGAGTCCGTTGACCGCCGGGTCCTCCACGCCGATCGCTTGGTTGTCGCGGATCAGCTGAGTGGAGAGCTGGTGGTGGAACTCCCGGCGGGCGTCGGTCACCTTCGCGTGGGCGCGGGCGACCTTGAGGCGGGCCTTCTCGCGGTTCTTGGATCCCTTCTGTTTGCGGGACAGTTCACGCTGGGCTTTCTTCAGTTTCTTCTCCGCCCGGCGCAGAAACCGTGGGGAGTCGATCTTCGTACCGTCGGAGAGGACGGCGAAGTGGGTAAGGCCCAGGTCGATGCCGACCGTGTGGTCCGTGTCGGGCATCCGAACAGCATCAGCGGCCGGGTCGGTGTCGATGACGAACGAGGCGAAGTATCGTCCGGCCGCGTCCTTGATCACGGTGACCGAGGAGGGCCGTGCGGGCAGGATTCGGGACCACTTCACCTTCACGGCGCCGACCTTGGGAAGGTGCAGCCGCCCTGAGGCGGTGATCGACCAGCGGGCATTGGCGGTGAAGCGGATCGACTGCCGCGTGTCCTTGCGGGACTTGAACCGGGGTGCGCCCGTCTACGGGCCCCTGCGCTCGCCCTTGAGGGCGGCGAAGAAGTTCTTGTAGGCGGCCTCTACGTCCCGCAGGGACTGCTGGAGCACCACCGAGGAGACCTCGCCCAGCCAGGTCCGGGCTCCGGTCTGTTTCGCCTCGGTGATCAGCCTCTTGGACAGTGCACCGGCCGTCGGGAACCTCTCGCCCGCCCGGCGGGCGTCCTCGCGGGCGCGCACCGCGTCGTTGAACACGACGCGGGCGCACCCGAACGCTCGGGCAAGCGCGGTGCGCTTGGCGGTGTCCGGGTACAACCTGAAGGCGTACCGGAGCTGCATGGTCGTCACGCTACGTGCGCGAGCTGCGGCGGGACACGGAAGTTCATTATCGACCGATAGTGAGCCTTCGTGATGCATGTGTGCCTGGCCTTTGTGGCCAGATTCCGAAATAAAGCGTTCACGGATGTTCATCTGGTGCGCATGGAGGAGATCATGCGGTCAGTCTGTACGGACTCCCAGTGCGAACTGGTGGAGTTCAACGGCGAGCACAACCACGTCCACCTGCTGGTGAACTTCCCGCCCAAGGTCACCGTCACCAAGCTCGTCGACTCCCTCAAGGGCGTCTCCTCACGTCGGCTACGGCATGGGGATATCTCCCGGCCAAAGGCTGAGTGAGCGTTCCCTGACCTGGTACGGCGCTACTGGCGGGCCAACAAGCTCTGGTCCGGCTCCTACTTCGCTGACACCGCGCTCTCCGTGAATCCCGGTAGCGCCCCGCGCTGGGACCAGTGGTTCGTACGGGACGTGCCCCAGGAACTGCGCGGCCGGGCCATGACCCTGCTCACCGCCGGGCTGATGACGATCCAGGGCGTGGGCATGGCCCTGGCCGGTGTGGCCGCCGAGTTCGCCGGGGTGCGCGGAGCCGTCGTGGGCGCCGGGGCGCTCGGCACGGTGTGCTGCGCACTGCTCGCCCTGGAAGCCCGCAGGACCGAAAGGCGAGACGGGGCTGACCACGATGTGACCGGCCGGTAAGGTCTGGTGCCGTGCCGAAGCCGCTCAGTCTCCCTTTCGACCCCATCGCCCGTGCCGACGAACACTGGAAACAGCGCTGGGGAAACGTACCGTCGATGGCCGCCATCACCTCGATCATGCGGGCACAGCAGATCCTCCTCGCCGAGGTCGACGCGGTCGTCAAGCCGTACGGACTGACCTTCGCGCGGTACGAGGCGCTGGTGCTGCTCACCTTCTCCAAGGCGGGCGAGCTGCCGATGTCGAAGATCGGCGAGCGGCTCATGGTGCATCCCACGTCCGTCACCAACACCGTGGACCGGCTGGTCAGATCCGGGCTCGTCGACAAGCGCCCCAACCCCAACGACGGCCGCGGCACCCTCGCCTCCATCACCGACAAGGGCCGCGAGGTCTGCGACGCGGCCACCCGCGACCTGATGGAGATGGACTTCGGGCTGGGGGCGTACGACGCGGAGGAGTGCGCGGAGATCTTCGCGATGCTGCGGCCGCTCAGGGTCGCGGCGGCGGACTTCGACGAGGACTGACCCGGGCAGAGGACGAGGACTGACCCGGGGAAAGATCGCCCGGAACCGGTCGTTACGCTCGTCCTCATGAAAAAGAGCGTGCTGACCCGCTACCGCGTCATGGCGTACGTCACGGGTGTCCTGCTGGTCCTGCTGTGCTTCAGCATGATCGCCAAGTACCTCCTCAAGATCGACGGTGCCGGTAGCTTCACCGAGGTCGTCGCCATCGCGCACGGCTGGCTGTACGTCGTGTACCTGCTCTTCGCGTTCGACCTGGGCTCCAAGGCGAAGTGGCCGGTCGGCAAGCAGCTCTGGGTGCTGCTCGCGGGGACGATCCCGACCGCCGCGTTCTTCGTGGAGCGGAAGATCAGCCACGAGCTGGAGTCGAAGATCGTCGAGCCGACGCCGGTCGCCGCCAAGGCGTAAGCCTCACCACCTTTCACCGCCGTACGGGTCGCGTACGGCGGTTGTCCATCGACATTTACTAGGACGTCCTAGTAAATTCGAAGCATGGACGCTGACGCCATCGCAGAGGGCCGCCGACGCTGGCAGGCCCGGTTCGACGCCGCACGCACGCGTGAGGCCGACTTCACCACGCTCTCCGGTGATCCCGTGGACCCGGTGTACGGGCCTCGCCCCGGGGACAGGTACGACGGGTTCGAGCGGATCGGGTGGCCCGGCGAGTACCCCTACACGCGCGGGCTGCATGCCACGGGCTACCGGGGGCGTACGTGGACGATCCGGCAGTTCGCCGGGTTCGGCAACGCCGGGCAGACCAACGAGCGGTACAAGAAGATCCTCGCCAACGGCGGCGGCGGACTGTCCGTCGCCTTCGACATGCCGACCCTCATGGGCCGCGACTCCGACGACCCGCGCTCCCTCGGTGAGGTCGGCCACTGCGGGGTCGCCATCGACTCCGCTGCCGACATGGAGGTCCTGTTCAAGGACATCCCGCTGGGTGACGTCACGACGTCGATGACGATCAGCGGGCCGGCCGTCCCGGTCTTCTGCATGTACCTCGTCGCCGCCGAGCGGCAGGGCATCGACCCCGCCGTCCTCAACGGCACGCTCCAGACGGACATCTTCAAGGAGTACATCGCCCAGAAGGAGTGGCTCTTCCAGCCCGAACCGCACCTGCGCCTCATCGGCGACCTCATGGAGTACTGCGCGACCGGCATCCCCGCCTACAAGCCGCTGTCCGTCTCCGGCTACCACATCCGCGAGGCCGGCTCCACGGCCGCGCAGGAGCTGGCGTACACGCTGGCCGACGGCTTCGGGTACGTCGAACTCGGCCTGTCCCGCGGCCTCGACGTGGACGTCTTCGCGCCCGGTCTGTCCTTCTTCTTCGACGCGCACGTCGACTTCTTCGAGGAGATCGCCAAGTTCCGCGCGGCGCGCAGGATTTGGGCCCGCTGGATGCGGGACGTCTACGGCGCGCGGTCCGAGAAGGCGCAGTGGCTGCGCTTCCACACCCAGACCGCCGGTGTCTCGCTGACCGCGCAGCAGCCGTACAACAACGTCGTCCGTACGGCAGTTGAGGCCCTTGCGGCCGTGCTCGGCGGGACCAACTCGCTGCACACCAACGCCCTGGACGAGACCCTCGCGCTGCCGAGCGAGCAGGCCGCGGAGATCGCGCTGCGTACGCAGCAGGTGCTGATGGAGGAGACCGGGGTCGCCAACGTGGCGGATCCGCTGGGTGGTTCGTGGTATGTCGAGCAGCTCACCGACCGGATCGAGGCGGACGCCGAGAAGATCTTCGAGCAGATCAGGGAGCGCGGGCTGCGGGCCCACCCGGACGGGCAGCACCCGATCGGGCCGATCACCTCCGGGATCCTGCGCGGGATCGAGGACGGCTGGTTCACCGGCGAGATCGCCGAGGCCGCGTTCCAGTACCAGCGGTCCGTGGAGAAGGGCGACAAGCGGGTCGTGGGTGTCAATGTGCACCACGGGTCGGTCACCGGGGACCTGGAGATCCTGCGGGTCAGCCACGAGGTGGAGCGGGAGCAGGTACGGGAGTTGGGGGCACGCAAGGGCGCGCGGGACGAGGCTGCCGTGACGGCGGCCCTGGATGCGATGCTCGCCGCCGCGCGGGACGGGTCGAACATGATCGGGCCGATGCTGGACGCGGCGCGGGCGGAGGCGACGCTCGGGGAGATCTGCGGGGTGCTGCGGGAGGAGTGGGGGGTCTACACGGAGCCCGCAGGCTTTTAGGAGAGGGGTTTCTGAGCGGCGCTGAGCGAGGTCAGGCCGAGCAGCAGGACCCGGGTGAAGCTGCGGACCCAGTCCTCGTCGGCCGGCTCCGCGCTCACCAGGGTGCGGTGGACCACCGCACCCGCCACCACGTCGAAGATCAGGTCGGCCGTGCGCGCGGCCTCCTCCGGGTCTGTCTCCGGGGGCAGTTCGCCACGTGCCTGGGCGCGTGCCCGGCCCTCCACGACCAGGCACTTCTGCCGGTCGACGATCGACTCGCGGATACGGTCCCGCAGGGCGTCGTCGCGGACGGACTCGGCGACCACCGCCATCAGTCCGCTCTTGGCCTCCGGGCGGGCGAGGATCGCCGCGAACTGGAGGACCACGCCCTCGATGTCGGCGGCCAGGGTGCCCCGGTCGGGGAGGTGGAGTTCGTCGAAGAGTTCGGCGACCGCGTCGACGACGAGTTCGTTCTTGCCGGCCCAGCGGCGGTAGAGGGTCGTTTTCGCAACCCCCGCGCGCGTCGCGACGTCTCCCAACGTGAGCTTGGACCAGCCGAGTTCGACCAGGGCCTCCCGGGTTGCCGCGAGGATCGCGGTGTCCGCGGTGGTGCTGCGGGGGCGTCCTGCGACGCGTGGGACGGGAGTGCTGCTCTGCATCCCTTGACCATAACCGGCGGTTCCTGTGGTGCAGTGAGGGAGATCACTGGGTACCTGTATCCGGGAGGCACCCGACACCATTACGCTACGACTCGTAGCGAAACCACTGGGCGCGGGGTGGGGACCCGGCGTCGAACAGCGTGAAGCAGACCGGCTTTCACAACGCTTTTCATTCACACGCGCGGACGGGGGAGGATAGACGCATGCAGCCACGGAACATGTCCATGAGCGGAGTCGTCGACCTCGCCGCGGTGAAGGCGGCCCAGGAGGCCAAGGCCAAGGCGGAGCAGGCGCGCGCCGAATCCGCCAGGCAGGGCGGTGGCGGGGCCGTCTCGCCGGCCGACCTTGTGATCGACGTAGATGAGGCGGGGTTCGAGGACGAGGTCCTGCAGCGGTCCACCGAGGTCCCGGTCGTCATCGACTTCTGGGCCGAGTGGTGCGAGCCGTGCAAGCAGCTGAGCCCGATCCTGGAGCGGCTCGCCCTCGACTACGACGGGCGCTTCGTCCTCGCCAGGATCGACGTCGACGCCAATCAGATGCTGATGCAGCAGTTCGGGGTGCAGGGCATCCCGGCCGTCTTCGCGGTGGTCGCCGGGCAGGCGCTGCCGCTCTTCCAGGGGGCCGCCGCCGAGCCGCAGATCCGCCAGACCCTCGACCAGTTGATCCAGGTCGCCGAGCAGCGCTTCGGTCTCACCGGGCTGACCGTCGACCCGGACGCCGCGCCGGGCGACCGCCCCGAGCCCGTCGCCGAGGTGCCGGCGGGACCCTATGACGGCCTGCTGGAAGCCGCCGTACAGGCCCTGGACGCGGGGGACTTCGGCGGGGCCGTGCAGGCCTACAAGAACGTGCTGAGCGACGACCCCGCCAACTCGGAGGCCAAGCTCGGGCTCGCGCAGGCCGAGTTGCTGCACCGGGTGTCGACGCTCGACCCGCAGCAGGTGCGCACGGAGGCCGCCGGGAAGCCGGGTGACGTGCCGGCGCAGATCGCCGCCGCCGACCTGGATCTGGTGGGCGGTCATGTCGAGGACGCGTTCGGCCGGTTGATCGACACCGTGCGCCGCACGGTGGGTGACGACCGGGACACCGTGCGGCTGCGGCTGCTGGAGCTGTTCGAGGTCGTCGGGGCCGACGACCCGAGGGTGACTGCGGCCCGGCGGGCACTGGCGCGGGCGCTGTTCTGAGCGGGGTGCGAGGCCGGTTCTGACCAGTCGGTAAACCTCGGGAACGGTGTTGCCGGTGTGAAAGATTTGCCGACGGAGTGTCACTGCGACCGCGCTTTACCAAATCTTGGTAATCGCGGTCGCTGTTACTTGGAGTAAGCCAGAGGCGTTGTTCTGTCGGATTCCGTCCGAAGATCAACGGTTTTGTCCTGGCCCACGATGACACCCAGCGTCGTCGGCCGATACCGGCGGGTCGTTGTTCGGTTATCCGGTCGTTACTACCCAGTAACGAAGCCCCTTGTGCGGGCGGCGAGAATGCACCACGATCGGCGACGCTCGGTCCGTTTCCGTACCCCGACAGCCGGTCGGGTCGACGGGGTCTCCTGGGTCCCCACCGAGTAGAGCCGGAAACAATGGAGTCGGCTCTTGGGCAGGGGGGTCTTCGCCTCACGGCGGAGCCTGTCCAGCAAGGTTGTGCGTGATGTGCGTCAGGCGCGACCAGTGGTTGTCGCTCGGGGGTGATCGCCGGTGATCGGTGCGCGGGTTCGCGCCTCCGGGTACAGGCGCTCCCCTTCCCGAGGACGTAGCACTTCTCCCATCCCTGCCCGGCTGAGCCGCCAACTGGGGGCAGTCAGGGCCAGGAGATGTACGTCCGAGAAGGAGGAAATATGGAGTCCCAGGTGCGTGGCGGGACGAGATGGAAGCGCTTCGCTGTGGTCATGGTGCCCAGCGTCGCCGCTACGGCGTGTATAGGTGTCGCCCTCGCGCAGGGTGCTCTCGCCGCGTCGTTCAGTGTTTCCGGCCAGTCGTTCAAGGTGACGGCTGACGAGCTCAACGGCACGGGCTTCACGCAGTACGGAGCCCTGGACTCGGGCTACAACCTGGACGGCAGCAAGACGGCTCACCCCGTCGCCGTCTCGGCGTTCAAGTCCGCTTCGATCACCAACATGTGCCAGTCGGTGGTCACCCCGAACATCCCGATCTTCGGATCGGTCAGCCTCGTGCTGAAGGCGGGCGGCAGCGGTACGCCGGTCCAGGCCGAGAACCTGTACATCGACGTCGAGGACCTCAGCGCCGACGCTGTGTTCCACAACATCGACATCGGTGTGGCCGCCGGGAGCGCGACCAAGGGTCCGGGCATGAAGGGCGGCAGCGAGGCTGCCAACCCGTACGGATTCGCCCAGCAGGCCGAGTCGGCCACGCTGACCAACGTGAAGCAGACGGCGTGGGCCACCACTGCCGGAACCTTCAAGCTCAGCGGGCTGAAGATGTCGGTGTCGACGGGCACCCACGAGTGCTACTAGGCACGTGACGGCGGGCGGGGGAGCCGGTGGCGCCCCCGCCCGTCCATCTTCCCTCCGCACCTTCACACGAGGTGCAACTCTCCAACACAGCAAAGCCGTACCAGGGAGCTGTTTTCCATGAGCGCCGAGACTCCTGCCGCACCCGGCCAGTTCACCCGCCGGAGGCTGCAGTTCCGCGCCTGGCGTGGCACGAGGCCGTTCTGGGCCGGTCTGTTCGTCATGCTCGGCGGAATCCCGATCGCCTACTTCCCGTACGCGCATCTCCAGATCGGGCATCTGACGCTGGCGATGGCCACGACAGCGGGCGCCGGGTCCCTGATCATCGGTGTGCTGCTCGTCGTCCTGGGCTTCAGCCTCTGGTTCCAGAAGCACGTGCGCACCTTCGCGGGTGTCGCGGCGATTCTGCTGGCGCTGGTGTCCATCCCCGTGTCCAACCTCGGCGGCTTCCTCATCGGCTTCCTCCTCGCCATGGTCGGCGGGGCGCTGGCCGTGTCGTGGGCGCCGGGCGCACCGCCCGAGCCGCAGGCGGTACTGGAGGACACGCAGGGAGAGGGCGGCGCGCCCGCAGCAGCGCCGTACGAGGCCGCGCCTCACGAGTCCGCGTCGTACTACGAAGCCGCGCCTCACGAGTCGGCGCCGCACGAGTCCGCCGACGGTGCGGACGAGCCCAAGGATCTGTCAGGAACGAGCCCGGTGAGCTACGGGGCGAACGGGAGGCACAGTGCCGGCTGACGAGGTGACCCACGGGACTGACGTGGACGCGTCCCGTGTGAGAACCGGGCCGCGGCACGCGGCGCCCAAGAAGCCGCTGTTCACCAGGCTCCACATGCCCGCCGGCAAGGCGATAGCCACGGTGGCCATGCCGACCGCCGTCATCATGGGGATGGGCTTCACGTCGTCCCTGGCACTCGCCGACAACGGCACGACCTCGCCGTCGTCGAAGAGCCTGACGGCCGACGAGTACAAGGACTGCGTCTCGGCCCTCGCCGAGTCGACGTCGAGCGCCTCGGCCACACCGTCCGCGTCCGCGAGCGAGTCCTCGGACTCGTCCAAGGACGACGCGACACCGTCGGCCACGGCGACGGACTCCGCCACGAAGGACTCGGGCAAGACCTCTTCGTCGGATTCAGGTTCCGACGACACGGCCACGCCCACGCCGTCCGCCACGGCGAGCAAGTCGACGGACACAAGCGGTTCGTCGAGCAGCACCGCCACCGCGACGCCCTCCGCGTCCGAGAGCAGCAGCAGCCTGCTGGACACCATCGGCGACGCCATCACCGGCATCCTCACCGGCGGTTCCAGCTCGTCGGGTTCGGACTCCACGGCGACCGCCACGCCGACGCCGACCGCCTCGGCGAGCGCCACCTCGGGCTCGTCCTCGGACGACTCCTCCAGCGCGTCCGACGCCGTCAAGAAGGCCGCCGACACGGTCGACGACACCGTGAAGGACACCACCGACACCGCGACCAAGGCGGCCGACGAGGCCACCAAGGCCGCCGAGGACACGGCCACCGCCACGGCCACGGCGAGCCCGTCCGCGAGCGCGAGCGCCGACACCTCGGACTGCCCGGTCGCCACGGACGACACCAGCGGCGTCGACAACAAGATCCTTGTTCCCGACGACCCCTGGTACCTGAACGCGAGTTCGCTGCTGCTCAAGGGCGCGGACTACCAGGGCGTGGTCGAGGTGAAGACCGCCAGCGGCAAGGTCAAGAAGGTCCTGAAGTACGTCATCTCCGGCGGGACCGACATCGGCGACCTGCACCAGACGGTGAACGACAAGCAGTCCGGCAAGACGTACCACGTCAAGGCGGCCTCCGGTTCGACGTCCACCATCCGCGACGGCGACACCGTGATGTACACGGAGTCCATCTCCGGCAACCTGTTCGGTCTGATCCCGATCACGTTCGACCCGGACAACCCGCCGCCGCTGAACATCCCGCTGATCTACTTCACCAACGTGAAGGTGGTCCAGGCCGGCCAGTTCGGCGGCACGCTCACCGTCCCGGGGCTGCAGAGCTACCAGGACTGAGCGCCCGCACAAGTCCGTTCGGGAGCCGCGCACGAACTGAGGGCGCCCCCTTTCCCAGGGGGCGCCCTCAGCGCCGTACAAGAGCCTTCAGCGGTACGTCAGTTGCCCTCGCCGCCGCCGAGGTGGTGGACGCGGAGCATGTTCGTCGTGCCGGCCACGCCGGGGGGCGAGCCGGCGGTGATGATGACGGTCTCGCCCGGGTTGAAGCGGTTGATCTTGGCGATCTCGCCGTCGACCATGTCGACCATCTCGTCCGTGCTGTTGACGAACGGCACCACGTGCGACTCCACGCCCCAGCTGAGCGTCAGCTGGTTGCGGGTGCTCTCGTCGGTCGTGAACGCGACGATCGGCTGCGCGGCGCGGTAGCGGGAGAGCCGGCGGGCGGTGTCACCGGACTGCGTGAACGCCACCAGGGCCCGGCCGCCGAGGAAGTCGGCGATCTCGCACGCGGCACGCGCGATCGAACCACCCTGCGTCTTCGGCTTCTTGCCCGGCACGAGCGGCTGCAGGCCCTTGCTGAGCAGCTCCTCCTCGGCCGCCTGGACGATCTTCGACATCGTCTGCACGGTCTCGATCGGGTAGGCGCCCACCGAGGACTCGGCGGACAGCATGACCGCGTCCGCGCCGTCCAGGATCGCGTTGGCCACGTCGGAGGCCTCGGCGCGCGTGGGGCGGGAGTTGGTGATCATCGACTCCATCATCTGGGTCGCCACGATCACCGGCTTGGCATTGCGCCGGCACAGCTCCACCAGGCGCTTCTGCACCATCGGGACCTTCTCCAGCGGGTACTCGACGGCGAGGTCGCCACGGGCCACCATCACCGCGTCGAAGGCCGCGACCACGGCCTCCATGTTGGCGACCGCCTGCGGCTTCTCCACCTTGGCGATGACGGGGACCCGGCGGCCCTCCTCGTCCATCACCTTGTGGACGTCGTACACGTCGCTCGCGTCGCGCACGAAGGACAGGGCGACCATGTCGCAGCCCATCCGCAGCGCGAAGCGCAGGTCCTCGACGTCCTTCTCGGACAGCGCGGGCACATTCACGGCCGCGCCGGGCAGGTTGATGCCCTTGTGGTCGGAGATGACGCCGCCCTCGATGACGATCGTCTTCACCCGCGGGCCCTCGACGCTCAGGACCTTCAGCTCGACGTTGCCGTCGTTGATGAGGACCTGGTCGCCGCGGGAGACGTCACCGGGCAGGCCCTTGTACGTCGTACCGCAGATGGTCTTGTCGCCCTGGACGTCCTCGGTGGTGATGGTGAACTCGTCACCGCGCACCAGCTCGACGGGACCCTCCGCGAAGGTCTCCAGGCGGATCTTCGGGCCCTGCAGGTCGGCGAGGACGCCGATGGCACGGCCGGTCTCCTTGGCCGCGGCACGGACGCGGTCGTACCGCCCCTGGTGCTCGGCGTGGGTGCCGTGGCTGAAATTGAAGCGGGCCACATTCATGCCGGCCTCGATCAGCGACACCAGTTGTTCGTGGGAGTCGACCGCGGGGCCGAGAGTACAGACGATTTTCGAACGGCGCATGGGACGATCCTATCGGTTTGTTTCGCTACGGAATATTCCGTCTGGCGGAAGATACAAATGGGCGGGCGTGCGCTCAGGCGTTGTAATTTCCGACCAGTGCATAGGTCTGTGTGGCGATCTCCAATTCCTCGTCCGTCGGCACCACGGCGACCGCGACCCGCCCGGACGCGGGCGAGATCAGCCGAGGCTCATCACTCCGTACGGCGTTCAGTGCCCCGTCGACCTCAAGCCCCAGCAGCTCCAGGCCCGCGACGGCAGCCTCCCGCACCGCGCTCGCGTTCTCCCCGACTCCCGCTGTGAAGGCGATCGCGTCCACCCGGCCGAGTACCGCGCAGTAGGCACCGATGTACTTCTTCAATCGGTGAATGTAGATGTCGAAGGCCAACTCCGCCTGTTCGTCACCCTCGTCGATCCGGCGCCGGATCTCCCGCATGTCGTTGTCCCCGCACAACCCGATCAGACCGCTCTTCTTGTTGAGAAGAGTGTCGATCTCATCGGTGGACATTTCGCCAACACGCATCAAATGGAAGATGACGGCCGGATCCAGGTCTCCCGACCGGGTCCCCATCACCAGCCCCTCCAGCGGGGTCAGCCCCATGGACGTGTCCACACACCGCCCACCTTCTACGGCCGAGGCGGACGCCCCGTTCCCGAGGTGCAGCACGATCACGTTGACGTCCTCGGGCGCCTTCCCCAGCAGCTTCGCCGTCGCCCGCGACACATACGCGTGCGAGGTCCCGTGGAACCCGTACCGCCGGATCCGGTACGCGTCGGCGGTCGCCGCGTCGATCGCGTAGCGCGCGGCCGACTCCGGCATCGTCGTGTGGAACGCGGTGTCGAAGACGGCCACCTGCGGCAGATCGGGCCGCAGCGCCATCGCGGTCCGGATCCCGACGAGGTTCGCCGGATTGTGCAGCGGAGCCACCGGTATCAGCCGCTCGATCTCGGCGAGCACCGCGCCGTCGACGACGGTGGGCGCGGTGAAGGTCTGCCCACCGTGCACGACCCGATGCCCGATGGCGGCCAGCTCGGGGGAGTCCAACCCCAGCCCGTCCTTGGCCAGTTCCTCCGCCACGGCCTTCAGGGCGGCCTCGTGATCGGGGATCGGGCCGGTCCACTCACGGGTGGCGCCCGTGTCGATGTGGGTGTGCTTGAAGCGGGAGGTCTCCTCGCCGATCCGTTCGACGAGTCCGACGGCGAGGCGGGTGCTGTCCGCCATGTCGAGCAGCTGGTACTTCACGGACGAGGAGCCGGAGTTGAGGACGAGGACGCGGGTCGCGCTCACTGGGGGTTTGCCTTCTTGGTCGGGGACTGCGCCTGGATCGCCGTGATGGCGACGGTGTTGACGATGTCCGAGACGAGGGCGCCCCGGGACAGGTCGTTGACCGGCTTGCGCAGACCCTGGAGCACCGGCCCGACGGCGATCGCGCCGGCCGAACGCTGCACCGCCTTGTAGGTGTTGTTGCCGGTGTTGAGGTCGGGGAAGATCAACACGCTTGCCCGGCCCGCGACTTCGGACTCCGGCATCTTCGTGGCCGCGACACTCGGCTCGACCGCGGCGTCGTACTGGATGGGCCCCTCGATCCGCAGGTCGGCCCGCCGCAGCCGGACCAGTTCCGTGGCCTCGCGCACCTTGTCGACATCGGCGCCCGAGCCGGACGTACCCGTCGAGTAGGACAGCATCGCGATGCGTGCCGCGACGCCGAACTGCTCGGCGGTGGCGGCCGATTGGACGGCGATGTCGGCCAACTGCTCGGCGTTCGGGTCGGGGTTGACCGCGCAGTCGCCGTAGACCAGCACCTTGTCGGCGAGGCACATGAAGAAGACGGACGAGACGATGTCGGCGTCCGGCTTCGTCTTGATGATCTCGAAGGCGGGGCGGATGGTCGCGGCGGTGGAATGCACGGCGCCGGAGACCATCCCGTCGGCGAGGCCCGCCTGCACCATGAGCGTCCCGAAGTAGTTCACGTCGGCGACGACGTCGTAGGCAAGCTCGACGCTCACGCCCTTGTGGGCGCGGAGTTCGGCGTACTTCTCGGCGAAGCGGTCGCGCAGTTCGGAGGTCTGCGGGTCGATCAACTGGGCCGCGGTGAGGTCGATGCCGAGGTCGGCGGCCTTCTTGCGGATCTGGTCCTCCGGGCCGAGGAGGGTCAACTCGCAGACACCGCGCCGCAGTAGCACCTCGGCGGCGTGCAGGACGCGGGGCTCGGTGCCCTCGGGGAGGACGATCCGGCGCTTGTCGGAGCGGGCCCGCTCCAGGAGTGTGTGCTCGAACATCATCGGGGTGAGGCGGTCGCTGCTCGGTGCGGAGACCCGCTTGAGCAGGTCGCTCGTGTCGACGTACCGCTCGAAGAGGCCGAGCGCGGTCTCCGCCTTGCGCGGCGTGGCCGCGTTCAACTTCCCTTCCAGGGCGAAGAGTTCGCCGGCGGTGGGGAAGGAGTTCCCGGCCACCGAGACCACCGGGGTGCCCGGCGCGAGGCGGGCGGCGAGGGTGAGGATCCCGTCGCTCGGCACCTCGTTCAGGGTGAGCAGTACGCCGGCTATCGGCGGGGTGCCCGCGCTGTGCGCGGCCAGCGCACCGATGACCAGGTCGGCGCGGTCGCCCGGGGTGACGACGAGCGCGCCCGGGGTCAGCGCCTTGAGGAAGTTGGGCAGCATCGCACCGCCGAACACGAAGTCCAGCGCGTCCCGCGCGAGCCCCGAGTCGTCCCCGAGCAGCACCCGGCCGCCGAGGGCGTGGGTGATCTGCGCGACGGTCGGCGCGGAGAGCGCGGGCTCGTCCGGTACGACGTAACAGGGCACCGGCAGCCGGGTGGTGAGGCGCTGGGCGATCTCCTCCCGGTCCTCGCGGGCGACCCGGTTGGTGACCATGGCGAGCACGTCGCAGCCGAGCCCGTCGTACGCCCGGTACGCGTTGCGCGTCTCCGCGAGCACGGACTCGGTGGTCTGCTTGCGTCCGCCGACGACGGGGATCACGGACGCGCCGAACTCGTTGGCGAGGCGGGCGTTGAGGGCCAGCTCGTCCGGGAACTGGGTGTCGGCGAAGTCGGTGCCGAGGACGAGGATGACGTCGTAGTCACGGGCGACGAGATGGAACCGGTCGACAAGAGTCGAGACCAGTTCATCCGTCCCCTGCTCGGCCTGGAGGGCGGACGCCTCGTGGTAGTCCATGCCGTAGACGGTCGACGGGTCCTGGGAGAGCCGGTAGCGGGCACGCAGCAGTTCGAACAGCCGATCGGGATCGTCGTGGACGAGAGGGCGGAACACCCCCACCCGGTCGACCTGCCGGGTCAGGAGCTCCATGACCCCCAGCTCGACGACCTGACGGCCGTCGCCGCGGTCGATCCCGGTCACGTACACGCTGCGGGTCACGCGTGGTCTCCCCTTCCGGCAGTCCGTTTCGGTGGTCCCGTTCCGGTGGTCATGAAAATCGCCTACCAAGGTGAGCAGAACCCTCTTGACAATACCTTTAGGGCTGGTTAAGGCGCCCCTCAGCCCGACGGGAGCACCATCGCCCTGAGGGACGTGAAACAATCGGATCCGGCTCACCGGTCTCAACAGCGAACAGGAGACACAGCACGATGCGTATCGGAGTTCTCACCGCAGGCGGCGACTGCCCCGGCCTGAACGCCGTGATCCGATCGGTCGTGCACCGAGCGGTCGACAACTACGGCGACGAGGTCATCGGCTTCGAGGACGGCTACGCGGGCCTGCTCGACGGCCACTACCGCAACCTCGACCTCGACGCGGTCAGCGGCATCCTCGCCCGCGGCGGCACCATCCTCGGCTCCTCGCGACTGGAGCGGGACCGGGTGCGGCAGGCGTGCGAGGACGCGCTCGACATCGCGCGGGACTTCGGGATCGACGCGCTGATCCCGATCGGCGGCGAGGGCACCCTGACGGCGGCGCGCATGCTGTCGGACGCGGGCCTGCCGGTGGTCGGGGTCCCCAAGACGATCGACAACGACATCTCGTCCACGGACCGCACCTTCGGCTTCGACACGGCGGTCGGGGTGGCCACGGAGGCGATGGACCGCCTGAAGACGACCGCGGAGTCCCACCAACGAGTGATGGTCGTCGAGGTCATGGGCCGGCACGCGGGCTGGATCGCGCTGGAGTCCGGGATGGCCGCGGGCGCCCACGGCATCTGCCTGCCCGAGCGCCCCTTCGACCCCGCCGACCTGGTCAAGATGGTCGAGGAACGCTTCGCCCGCGGCAAGAGGTTCGCCGTCGTGTGCGTCGCCGAGGGCGCGCACCCGGCCGAGGGCTCCATGGACTACGGCAAGGGCGAGATCGACGCGTTCGGCCACGAGCGCTTCCAGGGCATCGGCACGGCCCTGGCGTACGAACTCGAACGCCGCCTCGGCAAGGAGGCCAAGCCGGTCATCCTCGGCCACATCCAGCGCGGTGGGACGCCGACCGCGTACGACCGGGTGCTCGCGACGCGGTTCGGCTGGCACGCGGTGGAGGCGGCGCACCGGGGCGACTTCGGGCGGATGACGGCGCTGCGCGGCACGGACGTGGTGATGGTGCCGCTGGCGGAGGCGGTCACCGAGCTGAAGACGGTGCCGAAGGACCGGATGGACGAGGCGGAGTCGGTTTTCTAGCCTCCATTTTTCTGGCCTCCGGTGCGGTGACCGCGTGGGTTCGCTGACGACGGAGTTGTCCCCATGACGTTGGACGACCTGCCGGAGTGGCTGGGCGGCTGGTGCGCGAGGCACTTGGGGGACGAGCCGGAGAGCGTGCTGTTCGAACACCGGTCGATCTCGGCGGTGTTCGGCCTACGTCTGGCTGACGGCCGGGACGTCGTAGTGAAATCGCGGGAGGACGACGGCCGGACCGCCGCGTGCGTCGCCGCACAGGCCCAGCTGGCGGAACGGGGGTTTCCGTGCCCCCGGCCGATCACGCCCGTGTCAGCCGTCGGCGCGCTCGGTGTGCACGCCGAGGAGTTCCGGCCCGGCGGCGAGGTGCT
>NZ_JAWOAI010000044.1:0-32297 GCF_033194735.1 Streptomyces sp. W16 | reverse complement strand
GCGGCGAGGAGGGCATCGCCCGCATCCGCGAGCTGACCGGCGGCGTGGGCAAAGTCATCGAGGCCGTCGGCACCCGCCAGGCCCTCGACACCGCGCTCGGCGCGGTCCTGGACGGCGGCACCGTCAGCCGCCTCGGCGCGCCGCAGTACGAGCAGGGCCCGATCGGCCCGGCCGAGTTCATGCGCAACATCACCCTGACCGGCGGCGCGAGCCCCGCCCGCGCCTACATCCCGGAACTGCTGCCCGACGTCCTGGACGGCGCCATCGACCCCGGCCGCGTCTTCGACCGGACCTTCCCCCTGACCCGGACTCCGGACGCCTACCGGGCCATGGCCGACCGCCAGGTCCTCAAGGCCCTCATCCGCCCCTGACCACCCGCCCGCGCCGCCCGCTACGTCTCCTGGGCACTGGCCACCGGCTACCGCGAGGACCTGTTCGTCACCACCGAGCTGCGGGTCCAAGGCAAGGGAGTCGATCAAGCCGATCGCGACGTCATGCCGAAGGACAAGGGCGGCCGGGCATGACCAATCCGCCCCCGTGTACTAGAGTTATCTCGACATCGAGATATCTGCCGAGGTGCACCGCAGTCGCACACTCCGCCGATCCCAGTGGTAAGGCTTGCCTAACTTAGCCTTACCTTAGCGGATCGGTCGAGACGTAGTGGCGGCAGGATGCGGTGGGAACGCGCACATGAATGAAGGAGACTGTCGTGTCGGCGAACAGCTTCGACGCCCGCAGCACGCTGCAGGTGGGCGACGAGTCGTACGAGATCTTCCGCCTGGACAAGGTGGAGGGCTCGGCCCGGCTCCCCTACAGCCTTAAGGTCCTGCTGGAGAATCTGCTCCGCACCGAGGACGGCGCGAACATCACCGCCGACCACATCCGCGCCCTCGGCACCTGGGACTCGCAGGCCCAGCCGTCGCAGGAGATCCAGTTCACGCCGGCCCGTGTGATCATGCAGGACTTCACCGGCGTGCCCTGCGTGGTGGACCTCGCGACCATGCGTGAGGCCGTGAAGGAGCTGGGCGGCGACCCGGCGAAGATCAACCCCCTGGCGCCGGCCGAGCTGGTCATCGACCACTCCGTCATCGCGGACAAGTTCGGCACCCACGAGGCGTTCGCGCAGAACGTCGAGCTGGAGTACGGCCGCAACCGCGAGCGCTACCAGTTCCTGCGCTGGGGCCAGACCGCGTTCGACGAGTTCAAGGTCGTCCCGCCGGGCACCGGCATCGTCCACCAGGTCAACATCGAGCACCTGGCCCGGACCGTCATGGTCCGAGGCGGCCAGGCCTACCCCGACACCCTCGTCGGCACCGACTCGCACACCACGATGGTCAACGGCCTCGGCGTGCTGGGCTGGGGCGTCGGCGGCATCGAGGCCGAGGCCGCGATGCTCGGCCAGCCGGTCTCGATGCTCATCCCGCGCGTCGTCGGCTTCAAGCTGACCGGCGAGCTGACCCCGGGCACCACCGCCACGGACCTCGTGCTCACCATCACCGAGATGCTCCGCAAGCATGGCGTGGTCGGCAAGTTCGTCGAGTTCTACGGCGAGGGCGTCGCCGCCACCTCCCTCGCGAACCGCGCCACCATCGGCAACATGTCGCCGGAGTTCGGTTCCACCGCCGCGATCTTCCCGATCGACGACGAGACCCTGAAGTACCTGCGCCTGACCGGCCGCAGCGACCAGCAGGTCGCGCTCGTCGAGTCGTACGCCAAGGAGCAGGGCCTCTGGCTCGACCCGGCCGCCGAGCCCGACTTCTCCGAGAAGCTGGAGCTGGACCTCTCGACGGTCGTCCCCTCGATCGCAGGACCGAAGCGCCCGCAGGACCGCATCGTCCTCGCGAACGCCTCCGAGCAGTTCAAGAGCGACGTGCGCAACTACGTCGCCGACGACGACGAGGCGGGCAAGGAGTCCTTCCCGGCCTCCGACTCCCCGGCCGCCAGCAACGGCGTGCCGAGCAACCCCGTCACGGTCACCGCCCCCGACGGCTCGACGTACGAGCTCGACCACGGCGCGGTGACGGTCGCGGCCATCACCTCCTGCACCAACACCTCGAACCCGTACGTCATGGTCGCCGCCGCGCTCGTCGCGAAGAAGGCCGTGGAGAAGGGTCTGACGCGGAAGCCCTGGGTCAAGACCACCCTCGCGCCCGGCTCCAAGGTCGTCACCGACTACTTCGACAAGGCGGGGCTCACCCCCTACCTCGACAAGGTCGGCTTCAACCTCGTCGGCTACGGCTGCACCACCTGCATCGGCAACTCCGGCCCGCTGCCGGAAGAGGTCTCCAAGGCCGTCAACGACCATGACCTGGCCGTGACTTCGGTGCTCTCCGGCAACCGCAACTTCGAGGGCCGGATCAACCCGGACGTCAAGATGAACTACCTGGCGTCCCCGCCGCTGGTCGTCGCGTACGCCCTCGCCGGCTCCATGAAGGTGGACATCACCAAGGACGCGCTCGGCGTCGACCAGGACGGCAAGCCGGTCTACCTGGAAGACATCTGGCCGACCGAGGCCGAGGTCAACGACGTCGTCGCGAACTCCATCGGCGAGGACATGTTCAACAAGTCCTACGCCGACGTCTTCGCGGGCGACGCCCAGTGGCAGGCGCTGCCCATCCCGGAGGGCAACACCTTCGAGTGGGACGCCCAGTCGACCTACGTCCGCAAGCCCCCGTACTTCGAGGGCATGACGATGGAGACCACCCCGGTCTCCGACATCGCCGGCGCCCGCGTGCTGGCCAAGCTCGGCGACTCGGTGACGACGGACCACATCTCGCCCGCCGGTGCCATCAAGGCCGACACCCCGGCCGGCAAGTACCTCACCGAGCACGGCATCGAGCGGCGTGACTTCAACTCCTACGGCTCCCGCCGAGGCAACCACGAGGTCATGATCCGCGGCACCTTCGCCAACATCCGCCTGCGCAACCAGGTCGCGCCGGGCACCGAGGGCGGCTTCACGCGTGACTTCACGCAGGCCGACGCCCCCGTCTCCTTCATCTACGACGCCTCGCGCAACTACATCGAGCAGGGCATCCCGCTGGTCATCCTGGCCGGCAAGGAGTACGGCTCCGGCTCGTCCCGCGACTGGGCCGCCAAGGGCACCGCGCTCCTCGGCGTCAAGGCCGTCATCGCCGAGTCGTACGAGCGCATCCACCGCTCGAACCTCATCGGCATGGGCGTCATCCCGCTCCAGTACCCGGCGGGCCAGACCGCCGAGTCCCTCGGCCTCACCGGCGAGGAGTCCTTCTCCGTCGCCGGCATCACCGAGCTGAACGACGGCACCACCCCGAGCACGGTCAAGGTCACCACCGACACCGGCGTGGAGTTCGACGCGGTCGTCCGCATCGACACCCCCGGCGAGGCCGACTACTACCGCAACGGCGGCATCCTGCAGTACGTGCTGCGCAACCTGATCCGCAACTAGCGGCTCCAGTACGGCAGTTGAGGGCCGCATCCCCGGCGACGGGGGTGCGGCCCTCCGCGTCTGTCCACCGCCCGTCCGCGCAGGTCATCGCCAGTGCTCAGGTGGAACACAGGATTCCCCCAGCGGGCCGGGACAGAATCCGGACATGACTGGCACATCGGGGTCCCGCAGCAGCCGCGTACGCGTGCTCATCGTCGACGACGAGCCCGCGCTCACCGAGCTGCTCTCCGTCGCGGTCACCGAGGCCGGCTGGCGGCCCTACCCCGCGCCGGACGGGCACAGCGCGCTGCGGATCGCCCGCGGCTGCGCCCCGCACGCCGTCGTCCTCGACGGCATGCTGCCCGACCTGGACGGCGTACAGGTGCTGCGGCGGCTGCGCTACGAGAACCCGAGGCTGCCCGTCCTCATGCTCACCGCGCGGGACGCGATCGAGCACCGCCTCGACGGCCTGGAGGCGGGCGCCGACGACTACGTCACCAAGCCCTTCTCCCTGGAGGAGGTCGTCCTGCGGCTGCGCGGACTGCTGCGCCGGGCCGGCAGCGAACGGACCCCGACCGACGACTCCGTACGGGTCCTCGGCGATCTCGCGCTGTCCGGCGAGACCCGTGAGGTGCGGCGCGCCGGTGAGCCGATCCAGCTCACCGCCAAGGAGTTCGACCTGCTCACCCTGCTCCTCGAACATCCCCGCCAGGTGCTGAGCAAGGCCCAGATCCTCGACCACGTGTGGAGCACCTCCTTCGACGGCGGCGGCAACCTCGTCGAGGTCTACATCTCCAGCCTCCGCCGGAAGATAGACCGGGGCCGCGCTCCTATGATCCACACCGTGCGGGGAATGGGATACGCCATACGGCCCGTGGAGGACGGCAGATGAACCTCCTGACCCGCAACCGAGGCCGTCTGCGCGGCCGTTCGCTGCGCACCCGACTCCTGCTCTTCATCAGCGCCACCCTGGTCGCCGTGTGCGCCACGATGGCCCTCACCACCGTCTTCGCCCAACGCGCCTATTTGCTGGGCAACTTGGACGACCGGGTCGGCGACGCCGCCCAGCGAAGCCTGGGCGGGGCCGAACTGCGTCCGGACTTCGACGACGACCTCGGGTTCCTGGCGGAGAACGGCCACGCGGCCGGGACACTCGCCGCGCGGCTGGACGACAAAGGCGCGATCATCGCCGCGGCCGTCGTCAGCCAGGACGCTCCGCCGCAGAACCTCACCGCCGCCCAGCGCGCGGCCCTCAAGGACATCACGGCCGACGGCGCGAAGCACACCCGGACCGTGCCCGGCCTGGGCACCTACCGGATCACCGTGCTCGACGACAACGGGGTCCGGGTCCTCGCCGGCCTCCCGATGGACGACGTACAGGACATGATCAGCGGCCTGGTGGTGGTCGAGGCGGCCGTCGCCCTCGCCGGACTGACCGTGGCCGGCTGCCTGTGCGCGGTGGTCATACGACGGCAGCTACGGCCGCTCGGCCGGGTCGCCGCCACCGCCGTCGAGGTCTCCCGCTCACCGCTCGGCCACGGCGAGGTCACCGCGCTCACCCGGGTGCCCGAGCGGGACACCGACCCGGGCAGCGAGGCCGGCCAGGTCGGCGCCGCGCTCAACCGCATGATCGACCACGTCGAGTCCTCGCTCGCCGAACGCCAGCGCAGCGAGGAGCAGATGCGCCGCAGCGAGGAACGCATGCGCCGCTTCCTCGCCGACGCCAGCCACGAACTCCGCACCCCGCTGGCCTCGATCGCGGGTTACGCCGAGCTGATGAACCGCGGCACCGACCGCATCGAACCGGGGCTCGCCTGGCGCCGGGTCACCGCCGAGTCGGCGCGCATGACGGGCCTCGTGGAGGACCTCCTGCTGCTCGCCCGGCTCGACGAGGGCCGGCCGCTGCAGTCCGCCGAGGTGGACCTCGCGGCGCTGCTCGCCGAGTCGGTGTGGGACGCGCGCGCGGCAGGCACCGACCACGAGTGGCAGCTCCAGCTGTCCCTGGACGCCCCGGCCATGGTCGTCGGCGACGAGGCCCGCCTGCACCAGGTGTTGGCCAACTTGTTGGCCAACGCCCGTATGCACACGCCTGTTGGCACGACGGTCACGGCGAGCGTCGAGGCCACGGCCGCCCACACCGTCGTCATCCGTGTGCGCGACGACGGCCCCGGCATCCCCCCGGCCCTCCTCCCCACCGTCTTCGAACGCTTCACCCGCGCCGACGCCTCCCGCGCCCGGGCCGGCGGCAAGGAGGGCGGCTCCGGCCTCGGCCTGGCCATCGCGACGGCGATCACGGGAGCCCACGGCGGCCGTATCGACGTGACCAGCGTGCCGGGCCGCACGGAGTTCACCATCGAACTCCCGGCGGCCGAACTCCCGCCCGCCGAAACGCAATTGCGCGCCCGTACGGCGCCGGTCTAGGGGAGCACCGGGCGCCGGACGGACGCGCGTCGCCGACTGCTGCCGACAGCTAGGGAGTGGTCGTGAACCCGTCGAAGTCGGCCTCGCCCGTGGTGCCCGAGGCGTGCGAGGTCTGGGTCAGGCCGACGTCCTGGGTAGCGGCGGCGGTCGGGACGTCGACGGTGCCGACCAGGTTCCAGGTGACGTCATCGGTGGAGTAGTAGCCGCTGTAGGTGGTGCCGTCGCGGACCAGCTTCAGCCAGGACGGGTAGACGGCGGTGCCGGTGGAGTCCTGGGAGTCCAGCTTTCCGTCGCCGTCGCTGTCCCAGTCGAGCAGATAGCCGTTGCCCGGGGTCGCGACGAGGGCCAGATAGCCGGGGGAGGTGTTGGGCTGGGTGATGTCGTTGCGGACCATGATCCCGGCCTTCGCCCAAACGTCGGTGTCCGACTGCGAGTTGAGCTTCACCGTGGTCACCGAACCGTCGTGCTCGGCACCGGGCAGATAGACCGTGCCGTACTCGTTGGTGCCGTTGTACAGGTCCGCGCCCTGCGCCCGGATGCCGAGTTGGGTCCCGGACTGACTGAAGCTCGCCGTGGTGGAGGCGAACGTCCGGTAGGGGGCGGTCACTTGGTGGTTGACGGTGATCGTGTCACCGGCGGCCAGCCGGGTCCGTCCCGCCGACCCGAAGCGATAGGTGGCGCTCCCCTTGAAGTCGCTGGAGTCGAAGAGCTTCGCCGAGGGCGGGATGGAGACGGAGTAGGTGGCCTTCAGCGCGTGCCCGCCCCGGATCGTCTTGGCCCGGGTCGCCGAATGCGTGGTGATCTTCGTGCCGGCCGGCCCGGTGAGGGTCAGGGCGGCGTCGGCGACGGGCCGTGACCCGTTGTCGGACAGGACCGCGGTGACGGTACGCGTGGTGCTGTCACTCGACGCAGGCGCCCAGTTGAGCCCGAACGACACGTCCGGAGCCGCGCCGCTCACCACGTGCCGACTGCCGTGCACCCGGTAAAGGACAACGCCGTGCGCGGGCACATTGGCGGCGATCCGGCCCGCCGACTCGGTCAGCCGGTGGCTCCACAGATCCCGCAGCGCGTAGTCGCGCGCCTTGGACAGCCCCAGCGCCGACGCGGTCGTGGCCACCTCCCGAGGAGCCGACCCGGTGTTGAACAGGCCCACCACGACATCCCCGTCGGCCTCGGTCTTGGCGAACACCTGCGCGTTCACGTCCGAGGAGATCCGCTTGGCGTCGATACCGTCCTGGTCGACCGCGAGAACGTCGGTGTTCTTCAGCAGCGCGAGATCCCCGGCGTCGAGATGCGTGAGATCGGTGCCGAGGAAGAGCGGAGAGGCGGCCAGCGACCACAGGCTCATCTGCGTCCTGCGCTCGTCGGGGGTGAGGCCGTTGTTGTCCCCGTTCCCGATCTCCAGGGAGTCGTAGTCGTTGTAACCGCCGGGTCCGCCGTACGGCGCCCAGGCGGCGACCTGATCGAAGCGCGAGGCGACCGAGGCCCAGGTGGTCAGGGGGTAACTGCTGCCGTCAGGACCGCAGTAGCACTCGATGTCGCCGCCGGTGCGCCAGCCGTTGGAGAGTTTCTTCCAGGTGGCCGCGTTGTTGATGTCGAGGTTGTTCGACAGCTCCAGGTGGATGGGCCGGCCGGTGTGCCGCAGGGCGTCCGACCAGGCCTGGACGTCCTGTTGGTCGGAGGTGCCGACGCCGTCGATCTTGAGATAGTCGATGCCCCAGCCGGCGAACTGACCGGCCCAGGAGTCGAGATACGTCTGCGCGCCAGGCTTGGTGTAGTCGATGCCCACCATGCCGCCGCAGTTGTAGTTGCTCTCCGTCGTCGTGGTGGCGATGTCCCGTGCGTGGTACGGCGTTCCCTTGATCTCCGTGTTCTTGGCGACCGCCTGCTGGGAGATACCGGGCGTGACGTACAGCCCGAACTTCAGCCCCAAGGAGTGGACATAGTCGGCCACCACCTGGACACCGTTCTCACCGCCGCGGGGCGGGAACTTCACGGGGTCGGTCACCCAACGGCCGTACTGGTCGACGTCCGGCCCCTGGCTGCCCGGGCACTGGTACCAGAAGTCGTCGACGTTGGCGTACACGAACCCGTTCTTCGCCAGGCCGCTGGTCTTGAGCGCCTTCGCCTGCGCCTCGATCGTCTGCGCGGTCGGATTGCGGCGGACGAAGCTCCAACTGCTCCACCCCAGCGCGGGTTTGACCCCGACAGCGTTGTCATCGGCCCGCGCGGACTGCCCGCCCGACGCGGTGACTCCCATGGTGAGCAGCAGCGCTCCGGTGAACGCGGCCAGCGCACCGCGGATCTGTCTTCTCATGAGCTGTTCCTCCATCGCAACGCCCACATGACTCAGAAAACGTCAATAACCAACCCCGTGAACGCGACAAGTGAACATGACCGAACGCCAGTCACCACATAGCGCGTTTGGCCAAAACTGGGTCAAGCCTGTGGGGCTGCTGTGGCGAGATGGGGAGGAAGGTCCTACTTGCCCCGCTGGGCATGTCAGGGGGATCGGCCATGGCGCTCAACTGCTCACCGCCGCACTGCCACCCAGCAACCGCGCCTGTTCCCGCTTCAGTTCGCCGAAGCCCCGCCGCGCGTACGCGGCCAACTCCGCGCTCGGGAACGCGACCAGCGAGAGATGTTCCGAGAAGTCACCCCGCGCCCAGCGCGCCACGGTGATCTCGTAGCCCGCCGTGTGCGCACACAGCTCCAGCAGCAGCGACGGCATCTCCGACTCCCGCAGCAGATCCGCCCGCCCGACGACGAGATCCCGCGTCTCCCGCAGGACGGGCAGGAACACGGTCGTCACCCACAGCCGCCAATCGGCCAGTTCCTCGTCGGTCGGCGGAGCCGCTTCGTCGCCGAAGGGCGAGACGCCCCCGGGCCGGGCGTGCCGCTCCATGAACGCGGCGAACGTACGGGCGTTGGCCTCCGTCAGCGCGAACAACGGCCCGTAGAAATCGCTGAGTTGCCGGTTGACCCGGGCGAGCCGCTCCTGCCGCTGCGCCAACCGCAGACCGTTGAGATAGGTGGCGGCGAACCCGGCGAAGGCCAGGGCGGCCGTGACGGCGACTGCGATCATCCACTGATCGTAGGGGCGTACCGCCAGAACGGGTCGGGCCGAAAGCAGTTGCCCTCCGGGTGGACTCCGTGAAGGATCCCGCTGTTCGGGGAGTCGTCGGATCGCTCACTGCCAGGCCTCGGCTCCCGAACGCACCTTCCCGATGACCGAGGCGGACCTCTCGCACCGGCGGGCGCGCTTCGAGGAGTTCGACGCCGCGGAACTCGCCGGTCGTGACGTCGGCGGTCCACCTCTGGGCCGGCCGGACTGGCCCGAGTGGGCCGCCGCCCGCCGGCCGTCCTTCACCGGGACCCGGCGGCCCGGAAGCCGACCGGGTCGCCGGCACAGGCCGTCGACGGCGCCTGCCGTCGGGTGATCAGTCGTAGGGGTTGAGTGACGTGCCGGACGTGCTGCAGTTGTCGAAGGTCGTGTCGCGGCAGACCGTCACCCAGAGGCTGTGGATGCCGCCGTCCAAGCTGCCTGACAAGGCGCTCCATGTGGTCGTGGTGCCGCACCCGCTGGTGTTCCAGTGGTTCGGGAACTGGAAGCCCGGCACGGTGACGTAGAAGAACACCGGGTGGGCGTCGCAGGAGGTGTCACTGAGCTTCACATTGCGCAGGGTGAAGGATTCCGAACCGGTCCAGTCGACGGTGAGCGAGACGGAGGCACCCGTGGTGCTGGCGCTGAGCGGTTGGTTGTCCGAGGCGTTGGCCGTGCCGGCTGTGAACCCCAGGGCCGCGACCGCGAGGCCGGCAACGAGGGTGGCGATACCGCGCTTCTTCATGATTCCTCCCGTGTGTTCGGGGCGAGGCGTCTTCTCCCGCCGCGATGTGGTGCTGAGCGTTGGTCGTGTACGGGCCGCCGGCGTGGTCACTCGCCGACGGCTTGGCGGCAACAGGCTGTGGCCGCGGCCGGGTCGGCGCCAAGGGGCTCCGGGCGCATTGGGAGGGCGGGACGGCGGTGCCGCCTTGACCTGCGTCGTCGCGCAGCCGCTGGGATGCCGCTGGGACGGCCACCGCGGCCGGGCCACCGGTGGACACCGGTGTCGCCCCCGAAACGGTCCAGCCGTACCGCGGCGTTTACAGCTGCCCCTGTCCGCGCTAGCTTCACAGGAAGTGGGGTGGGAGCGCTCCCACCCGCCCGGCGGTCCGGAACCCGCCGGGTGTGGTTGGGGTGCCCCACCCCGTGTATCCGCCCCCGCGCGTTGTCGGCCCAGTCACGCTGGTCGTTGCTGGATGGTCAACTGGACGCTCCCCGGCGGCCAGTCGGTCGCGAGCCTCTGGAACGGGGACGCGACCCACACCGGCCAGGACGTGATGGTCCACAACGCCGACTGGAACGGCTCACTGAGTCCGGGGCAGAGCACCACCTTCGGCTACGTCGTGAACGGCGACGGCGGTGACCCGGCAACGACCCTTCCCTGTCAGGTCGGTTGAGCCCTTGCTCGGGGCGGACCCGGTGGACGGGGGGCCACCGGGTCCGCGAGCCGGATGGGCGATGGGGGTGAGCCCACCCGGGTGGTGCGTGGCTTGGGGCGACACTGCGATGCGACAACGTTGTCAAATGGTCTGCATACGACTCTACCGCGCCAACGGACAACGATGTCAAGCCAGTTGGCCTGCGGACGCCGTCCGAGTGGGTGCCCCGCGCGCCCTCGCCGGCACACGCGCTCTTCCGTGGTACGGGTGGCGCACGTTACTGTCCCTGCGGCTTGTGCGACCTGTGGTGCGCGACCCGTCCGAAGGAGGAGGGGCCGCGTCATGCGTTTCCGTCCCATGTCCCTAATGCTCGCCGCCGCGCTCGCGCTCGGCGGCGCCACCCCCGCCCTGGCGGCAACTGCCGCCCCGCCACAACTCGTCAAGGACCCCAGCGCCTACGTCGATCCGCTGATCGGCACCAAGAACGGCGGCAATGTCTTCCCGGGCGCCGTCGTGCCCTTCGGCATGCTCTCCTGGAGCCCGGAGAACACCAGAGGCAGCGCGACGAGCACGGCAGCGCCAGGCGGCTACCAGTACGACGCCACCCGCATCCGCGGCTTCAGCCTCACCCACATGTCCGGCACGGGCTGCGCGGGCGGCAGCGGCGACATCCCGTTCTTCCCGTACGCCGGTGAGGTCACCTCGTCCCCGGCGAGCGACACCAAGGACGCCGTCTACGCCTCCGACTTCGCCCACACCGCCGAGACCGCCGAACCCGGCCACTACAAGGTCGGTCTCGCCTCCGGCGTCACCGCCGACCTCACCGCGACGGCCCGTACCGGCTCCGGCCGCTTCACCTACCCGGCCGACAAGCCCGCCTCACTGCTGATCCGCACCGCCAACTCCGAGGTGGGCTCCACCGATTCGTCGGTCACCATCGACCCGGCGACCCGCACGGTCTCCGGCTCGGTCACCTCCGGCAACTTCTGCGGCTACCTCGACCCCGAGGGCCAACGCGCCTACTACACCCTCTACTTCACCGCCACCTTCGACCGCGCCTTCAAGACCACCGGTACCTGGCAGGACGACAAGCTGACCCCGGGTTCGACGAGTGCGACCGGCGGCACGGGCGGGTTCGCCACCGGCGGGCGGCCCGTCGCGGGCAAGGGCGCGGGCGGCTACGTCGAGTTCGAGCCCGGCACCGGCCCGGTCGGCGTCAAGGTCGGTGTCTCGTACGTCAGTCAGGCCGGCGCCGAGGCCAACCTCGCGGCGGAGAACCCGCCGAAGCGCTCCTTCGACGCGGTCGAGGACGCCGCCCACCGAGCCTGGCGCGACCAGCTCAGCGCGATCAAGGTGGGCGGCGGCACCGACACCGAACGCACCACCTTCTACACCGCGCTCTACCACTCCCTCCTGCACCCGAACGTCATCAGCGACGCCGACCGCAGATACACAGGCAGCGACGGCAAGGTGCACAAGGTCAGCCGGGGGCATCAAGCGCAGTACGGCACCTTCTCCGGCTGGGACATCTACCGGTCGCAGGTCCAACTGCTCACCCTGCTCAGCCCCCGCACCGGCTCGGACATCGCGCAGTCCCTCTACGAACTCGCCCAGCAGAACGGCGGGGTGTGGGACCGCTGGCTGCACGGCGCGAGTGGCACGCACGTCATGAACGGCGACCCCTCGCCCACCGCCCTGGCCGGCATTCGCGCCTTCGGCGGCACGGACTTCGACCTGAAGGGGGCCCTCGCCTCCCTCGTCCAGGCGGCGACCGTACCGACCGCGCAGGACCTCTCCTCCTCGGGCAAGCCGGTGCTGTCGGTGGGCCAACGCCCGTCCCTCGACAAGTACTTGAACCTGCACTACATGCCGTCCGTCTCCAACGCCTGGGGCGGCGCCGCCGAGACCCTGGAGATGTCCACGGCGGACTTCGCGCTCTCCCAACTCGCCACGGCGGCAGGGAAGAAGAGCACGGCGGCCGACTTCGCCAAGCGCGCCCAGTGGTGGCAGAACAACTTCAACATCGCCGCCGACCCCACCGGCGGCTACATCGCCAACCGCAAGGCGGACGGCAGTTGGGTCACCGGCTTCACCCCGGGCACCGGCAACGGCTTCGTGGAGGGCACGGCCGCCCAGTACACGTGGATGGTCCAGCACAACCCGGCGGGCCTCTTCGCGGCGATGGGCGGCACGGACAAGGCGCTGGCCCGCCTCGACTCCTTCTTTCATGAGGCGGACGGGAGTTGGTCCTTCACGGGCAGCGGCGGCGACAAGTCGGAGCTCGACAACGAGCCGTCCGTCAACGTCCCCTACCTCTACGACTACGCGGGCGCGCCCTACAAGACCCAGGAGACGGTCAGGGCGGCCATGAAGCAGCTCTGGACGACCGACCCCGCCGGCATCCCCGGCAACGACGACCTCGGCGAGATGTCGTCCTGGTACGTCTTCTCCGCGCTCGGCATGTACCCCCAGGTCCCCTCCCGCGCCGAACTCACCCTCGCCTCCCCGCTGTTCGAGCGCATCGAGATCAAGCGCCCGCACGGCAACGACATCTCCATCCACGCGAAGGGCGCCGCGACCGACGCCCCGTACATCCAGTCCCTGAAGGTCAACGGCACTGCCAGCGACCGCCCTTGGCTCTCCTCCTCGATCGTCAAGAACGGCGGCACCCTCGACTACACCCTCTCCACCACCCCGAACCGCACCTGGGGCAGCGCCCCCGCCGACGCCCCGCCGTCCTTCCGGACCGGCGAACAGCCGTACCAGATCGGCGTCGGCCCGACCGCCGCGACGCTCGCGCCCGGCGACAGCACCAAGGTCAACATCAAGGCCCTCTCCCTGAGCGGCGGCACCGGCCCCGAGGTCCGCTACAGCGTCGAGACGCCCGCCGGAGTCACGGCGACTCCCGCCCAGGGAACGGTCGTCGACGGCTCCCAGGACATCACCCTCACGGCCGCCACGGACGTCAAGCAGGGCTTCTACGACGTGAAGGTCACCGTCACCTCGGGCGACACGTCGTACGAGCAGCCGGTGTCCCTCACGGTCGCGGCGCCCGGCACTCTCCTCGCCGCCTACAACAACACCGGCGTCTCCGACGACACCGGCGAGCACGACGAGGCGGACTACGACGGAGGCGGCTGGAGCTACTCCCTCCAGGCCCTCGCCGCGGCCGGGGTCACCCCGGGCGGCACCGGCACGGTGGACGGGCTCGGCTTCACCTGGCCGAACTCGCCGAACGGGCGCCCGGACAACGTCTCGGCGGCCGGTCAGACCGTCCAACTCCCGCAGCCCGCGGCCAACTTGTCCTTTGTCGGCAGCGCGGTCAACGGCAACCAGCAGACCAAGGCGACCGTCACCTACACCGACGGCAGCACCGACGTGATCGACCTGTCCTTCACGGACTGGACGGTCGGCGGGGGCGGCGGCACCGTGCAGTACGGCAACGAGGTCGTCGCCCGGACCGCCTACCGCAACGTCGCGGGTGCGGACAAGGACCCGGTCGTCACCTATGTGTTCGCCACCAAGCCGTTCGCGGCACCCACGGGCAAGACCATCAAGAGCGTGACACTTCCGGACGACCCGGATCTCCATGTGTTCACCCTTGCGGTGAACTGACGTCCACAATGTGTGCCCTCGTCCGTTCCGGTGGCGGGGGCACACCGCCGCGTGCGAGCATCCCCAGATGGTTAAACGGCCGCAGCTGCCCGAGGAGTTCCGGGCCGAAGCGCGTTCGGCCTTCGCTTTCCTGGTGGAGGGCGAGGGCTTCGCGCCGCCGGAGGACATAGACGGCGGCCTGCGCTATCTGCGCGCCGACCTGATGGTGCGCGTCTGGTTCCTGGGCGGCGCCGAATCGGAGGTCCTGACACGACTGATCCCCCTGGCGCCGGACGGCACCAGGGGGAGCGGGGCTTGGCTGGACGACCTGTACAAGGCCGCCGCGTGCGGCCCGGCCCAGGACGTCCCCGTCTTCGCGTCGACCAGAAGAGGCGTGCTCAGACGGGTCCACCAGCACGCGGAGGCGTTGCGGAAACTGCTGCCCCGCCTCCCCGTGCCGTGACCGGCTCTCAGGCCAGCAACTCCACCTCCGCGAGCGTCGAGGAACTGTCCAGCACCAGGCGGTAATGCGCGTACGAGCCAGGTGACTTGACCGAGAAGACGCGTGTCTGCCTGTCCCAGGTGAAGGACTCGCCGGAGCGCTTGTCGAGCGTCTTCCACGAGGTGCCGTCGGTCGAGCCCCGAAGGGTCCAGCCGGTCGGTGCCTGTGTGTGGTCCTTCGACGACGTCAGCGTGTACTGGATGCCCTTGGTGGCCTTCGTGACCGGCAGGTCCACCGAGGTCACCGTCGCCTCCGTGGCCGACGTGTTGTCGAACAGGGTCCCGACACCCGCGAGTTGGTCGGACCGGGGCGTCGGCACCTTGTCGTTCTTGGTGATCGACACCGGCGCCGCGTTCTTGCCGCTGCCCCACGCCGAGGGCTTGGAGCCCATGGAGAAGTCCAGCACTCCGCCCTTCTCCAGCAGCGAGTGCGGGAGCGAAGTCGACGTCCAGGGCTTGCCGTTGACCTTCAGGCTCTGGACGTAGACGTTCTTCGTGCTGTTCTTCGGCGCCTTGACGACCAGGTCCTTGCCGTTCTCCAGGTGGACGGTCGCCTTGGTGAACAGCGGGGAGCCGATGGTGTATTCGCCGCTGCCCATCACCAGCGGGTAGAAGCCGAGCGCGGAGAAGAGGTACCAGGCCGACTGCTCGCCGTTGTCCTCGTCGCCGTGGTAGCCCTGCCCGATCTCGCTGCCGGTGTAGAGGCGCGACAGCACCTCACGCACGTCCTTCTGCGCCTTCCAGGGCTCGCCGGCCGCGTCGTACATGTAAGTGACGTGGTGGGCGACCTGGTTGGAGTGGCCGTACTGGCCCATGCGGACGTCCCGTGCCTCGGTCATCTCGTGGATGACACCGCCATAGGAGCCGACGGTGGCGGACGAGGCCTTCTCCGGGGTGGCGAAGTACTCGTCGAGCTTGTCGCCGAGGGCCTTCTGGCCGCCGTAGAGGTTGGCGAGGCCGCGGCTGTCCTGCGGGGCGGTGAAGGCGTAGCCCCAGCCGTCGGTCTCCGTGTAGTCGTAACCCCAGATCTTGGGGTCGTAACTCGCGGAATCCACGCGCCAGTTGCCCTTGGCGTCCTTGCCCTGGAAGAACCCGGCCTGCTTGTCGAAGAGGTTCACGTAGTCCTGGGCCCGGTTGAGGAAGTACTCCGACTCCTCCTTGTAGCGCTTCTCCCCGGTCTTCTCGTAGAGGGCCTGGCCCATCTCGGCGATGCCGTAGTCGTTGTTGTAGCCCTCCATGGCCCAGGAGAAGCCCTCGTTGGTGTCGGTGCTGGTGTAGCCGAGGAAGGGCGAGGTGGTCATGCCCTTGCGGCCCACACCCGACGAGGGCGGGACGACGGTGGCGTTCTTCACGGCCGCGTCGTAGGCCGACTTGGCGTCGAACTTCACGCCCTTGACGTACGCGTCCGCGAACGCGACGTCCGAGGAGGTGCCGGTCATCAGGTCCGCGTAGCCGGGGGAGGACCAGCGCGAGGTCCAGCCGCCGTCCTTGTACTGCTGCACGAACCCGTCGACCATCTCACCCGCCTGACTGGGTGTCAGGAGTGAATACGCGGGCCAGGTGGTCCGATACGTGTCCCAGAAGCCGTTGTTGACGTACACCTTGCCGTCGACGATCTTCGCACCGGTGTGCGTCGGGGTGTCCTGGCTCGGCATCGGGGAGAACGGCGAGGCGTACTGGTACTTCGAACCGACCTTCTCGAAGCCGGAGTTGGGGTACAGGTACAGCCGGTACATGCTGGAGTACAGCGTGGTCAGCTGATCGGGTGTCGCGCCCTCCACCTCGACCTTGCCGAGCAGTTTGTCCCACACCTTCTGGGCCTGGTCCTTGACCGTGTCGAAGGAGGTGCCGTCCGGGATCTCCTGGCTCAGGTTGTCCTTCGCCTGGTCGACGCTGATCAGCGAGGTGGCAAGGCGCAGGGTGACCGTGTGGTCGGCGCCCGCCTTGAACTTCAGATAGCCCTTGACGCCGCTGGAGGAGCCGTCCGTCACCGGCGCGTCGAACACGCCGTAGACGAAGAGCCGGGTAGCGCCCGTGGACAGCCCGGACTTGACGTCCGAGTAGCCGGTGACGGTCCCGTTGGTCTTGTCGAGGGTCAGGCCCGCCTGCTCGGTGACGTTGTCGAAGATGACGCTCGCGTCGTCGCCGGGGTAGGTGAAGCGCAGCGAGGCCGCGTGGTCGGTCGGGGCCATCTCGGCCTTGAGACCGTTCTCGAACGTGACGCCGTAGTAGTACGGGCGGGCGGTCTCGTTCTCGTGCTTGAACGCCAACTCCCGTGCGTTCGGGTCGGTGTTGGGGGTGCCCGAGGCCGCCGACGGCATCACCTGGAAGGTCTGCCGGTCGCCCATCCAGGGGCTCGGCTCATGGCTCAGGCTGAGCGCCTGGAGCGTCGGCAGGTTGGCGTCGTTGTTCGCGCGTGAGTAGTCGTAGAGCCAGCTGAGCGACGACGAATTCGTCGCCGGGGTCCAGAAGTTGAAGCCGTGCGGCAGCGCGGTGGCGGGGAAGTTGTTGCCGCGCGAGAAACTGCCGCTGGAGTTGGTGCCCCGGGTGGTCAGCGCGTAGTCGGACAGATGCGCCTTCGGCTTCTCGGGCGCGAGGCTCTTGATGCTCACGTCGTCCAGCCAGCCCCGGAACTTCGCCGGGCCGCTGGGGGAGTCGTAGGCCAGCAGGATCCGGTCGACGGTCTTGCCGGCCGCGACCGAACCGATCCGCGAGAGGACGTTGTTCCACTGGTTGACGTAGAGGATCTTGGCCGCGCCCTGCCCCTGCGGGGTGAGCGCGAAGCCGTGCGAGTCCGTCGCGCCGAGGTCGCTGAGATAGGTGCCGTCGGTGAAGGCGAGGTCCACGGAGACGTTCGTGGCGTCGTAGTCCAGGTCGCCGTCGGCCATCTGCGGGAAGATCTTGTACGACAGCGCGGTGTTGCGGTCGACGGCCACGTCCACGTCGAAGACCTTGTTGTACGAGTAGGCCCGCCCCGTCGCCGTATGACGGCCCGCGTACCGCAGTGCCCGCGTCCCGGTGAAGCCGGCGCCCGCCTTGGCCGTGGGGGAGCCGCTGGGGCCGTGGTCGACCAGCGAGAGCATGTCCTCGGGGATCGGGGCGGTGGAGCCGCCGGTCGAGAACTGGACGTCGGCGAGCTGCAGGATGTCGCCGCCGTTGTTCTTGCTCACGTCCAGCCTGAAGTGCTGGTACTCGGCCGGCTCGGCGAGGTCGTACGACTTGGTCTGGAACCGCGCGGAGAACGACTCGCCGGAGCGGGTGTCGACGGTCTTCCAGTCCTTGCCGTCGGTGGACCCCTGGAGGGTCCAGTCCTGCGGGTCGCGCTCGTCGTGGTCATTGGCCGAAGTCAGCGCGTACGTCACTATTTTGAGTGGCTTGTCGAGGTCGAACTCGACCCAGCCCGTGGGGGCGAAGGTGAGCCACTTGGTGCCGGACTCGCCGTCGACGAGGTTCTCCTTCACCTCGCCCGCACCCGTGTTCTCGCCGCTGGCCCGCAGGTCCGTGACGTGGTCGTCCACATTGCCGGGGATACCGCTGGTGTATCCCCCGTCGACACCGGAGGCCCGCTTGGAGCCGTCCGGCGCGGTGTCCACGGTGTTCAGCCAGTCCGGTGCCGGATCGCCCGCCTCGAAGGAGGAGGCGAACTCCCCGGCCGGAGCGGGGGCCTTGACGGGCAGCGCGACGGCCGCCCCCTGCGAGCCCGCCACCAGAGCGACGGCGGCCACCGAGACGGCTGCCGAACCCCACCATCTGTGATGCATACGAGGGCATCCTCCCTGCACGTGGGACAACGTTGTCAATTTCGACGCGCAGGCAACAGTAGGGAGTCAAGTGGCCAGTGATGTCAAGGGTGTTGAGTGCGGCATTCGGGCGCAATAGCGGGGATTTCTCCGGCATCGAACGCACAGGGCCTTCATATTTCCGCGAGGTCTCACTTCGGAAAAGACCGACAACCTACCCTGCATTCGATCTTGCTCTGCTGGCAAGAAGTGGACTATACCTGTCGGCGTTCCACCCCTGCACGAACCAGCTCGACCTGACCGCGGTGCCGGGGAGGATCCGGTTCACCGCCTGAGTCCTGGAGAAGGCGAGGACTTGAGCATGGGATCCACTTCCGCCGAGAACAATTTTTCCGGCAGCACCGGCGCACAGGGTGTCGGCCGCCGAGATCTGATCAAGAGGTCGGCCGCACTCGGTCTGATCTCCGTTCCCGCGATGAGCTTCCTCTCGGCCTGTGCGAGCAGCGACAGCGGCTCGGACAAGAAGGCCACGGCGGGCACGAAGACCGCCAAGAACCCGCTCGCGGTGAACGCCACCGCGCAGATGGAGTTCGTGCTCTTCGACGGCGGCTTCGGGAAGGAGTACGCCCAGGACGCCGTCAAGATCTACGAGAAGGACTTCCCCAAGGCGAAGGTGAAGTTCTCCGCCACGCAGAAGATCCAGTCGACACTCCAGCCCCGCTTCAACCAGGGCACCCCGCCGGACCTGATCGACAACTCCGGTGCCGAGCAGATGGACATGGGCGTCCTCGCGAGCAAGAAGCAGCTCACCGACCTCACCCCGCTGATGGACGCGCCCTCCTACGACGACCCGTCGAAGAAGGTCCGCGACACCCTGCGGCCCGGCATCCTTGAGATGGGCCAGCTCGACGGCGACCCGGTCTGGATCATGTACTACGCCTACACGGTGTACGGCGTCTGGTACTCGCAGAAGGCCCTGGACTCGCTCGACGAGAAGTACCCCGAGACCTGGGACCAGATGCTCGCGGTCTGCGCCAAGGCCAAGAAGAAGGGCATGGCGGGCTGGACGTACGCGGGCAAGTACCCGTACTACCTCCCCTTCTCGCTCTACCCGATGATCGGCAAGGTCGGCGGTCGTGAGGTCCTCGACGCGATCGACAACCTGGAGCCGAACGCCTGGAAGCACCCGGCCGTCAAGGCCTGCTTCGACGCCTACTACGAGCTCTTCAAGAAGGGCTACATCCTCAAGGGCACGCCCGGCATCGACCACATCCAGTCGCAGACCGCGTGGGCCCAGGGCAAGGCGCTGTTCATCCCGAACGGCTCCTGGGTGGAGAACGAGTCCGCCAACGTCATCCCCAAGGACTTCAACCTCGCCGTCTCCGCGCCGACCGGCATCGACAGCTCCGACAAGATGCCCTTCGGCACCATCTGGGCGTCCGGCGGTGAACCCTTCATCGTCCCGGCCAAGGCGGCCAACGCGGCGGGCGGAATGGAGCAGCTGCGCATCATGCTCAGCGAGGCCTCCTCGAAGAACTTCACCAGCAAGGTGAAGTCACTGACCGCGTACAACGGCGGCACCGACGGGATCACCCTCACGCCGGGCCTCACCTCCGGTGTGGCGGCGCTGAAGCTGGCCGGCGACAACGTGCTCAACCCGCGACTGCAGGACTGGTACGTGCAGTTGCAGAAGGAGCAGATCGGTGTGGCGGGTCTCGGCGAGATGATGGCCGGGCGGGCCACTCCGGCCGAGACCATCAAGAAGATCCAGGGCTTCGCCGACGCGGCGGCCAAGGACACGTCGATCAAGCACTACAAGCACAGTTGAGGATCCGTCACCAGCGGCGGCGCCCGCCCAGAGATCGGGGTCGGTAGCAATGCAGCACGGCAAGTACCGGTTCATCGTGGGGTTCCTGACCGTTCCCCTCGGGCTGTACGTGCTTTTCGTCGTATGGCCCTTCATCCAGTCCATCTACTATTCGTTCACGGACTGGACGGGGCTGAGCCCGGAATTCAAAATGGTCGGCTTCGACAACTACAAGAGAATGTTCCACGACGAGATCTTCTGGAAATCGTTGCAGCACAGTCTCCTGTTCGCGTTGGTGCTGCCGCTGGTGACGATCAGTCTGGCGCTGTTCTTCGCTTTCATGATCAATGTGGGCGGTCGGCGCCGGACGGGGGGCCCGGTCGTCTCGGGCGTCCGCGGCTCCTCCTTCTACAAGATCGTCTATTTCTTCCCGCAGGTCCTCTCGATCGCGATCGTCTCCCTGTTGTTCGCCTTCGCGTACAACCCGGACAGCGGCGCGATCAACTCCTTCCTGCGCGGGATCGGACTCGGCAGCATCCAGCCGTTGTGGCTCGGCGATCCGAGCCTCGCCCTGTGGTGTGTGATGGCGGTCCTCGTCTGGTCCACGGTCGGCTTCTTCGTGGTCCTCTTCTCCGCGGGTATGGCGTCCATTCCGGCGGAGTTGTACGAGGCGGCGCTGCTCGACGGCGCCAACCGGATGACCACGTTCTTCCGCCTCACCCTGCCGCTGCTGTGGGACACCGTGATGTCCGGCTGGGTCTACATGGGCATCCTGGCGCTGGGCGCCGAGTCGTTCGCGGTCGTACAGATCATGACGACCGGACCGGGCGGTCCCGACTACTCGACCACCGTCATGGTCCTGTACGTGTACCAGAAGGCGTTCCGAGACGGACAGGCCGCCTACGCGACCACCATCGGCGTCGCCCTGCTCGTCGTCACGCTGGCCTTCGCGGCGATCGTGATGCGACTGGGCCGCCGTGAGCGGCTGGAGTTCTGATCACATGAAGACGACTGAGACCCCCGCCCCCGTGCCGGCCGAGTCCGGTGTCCCCGTCGCCAAGGTCGGCACCTCCGCCGGAGACCCGCCGAAGCGGAAGAAGAAAGAGGGCAGAGTCCTCAACGTCTTCTCGCACGGCATGCTCATCCTGTGGGCGTTCATGGTCGTCCTGCCGCTGCTTTGGGCGGTGATGACGTCCTTCAAGAGCGACAACGCGATCTTCAGCTCGCCCTGGGCACTGCCGGACAAACTGCACTTCGACAACTGGGCGCGCGCCTGGACCGACGCCAACATGAGCGACTACTTCTTCAACACCATTCTGGTGGTGGGTGGTTCACTCATCGGCACGCTGGTGCTCGGTTCGATGGCCGCGTACGTGCTCGCCCGGTTCGACTTCCCGGGCAACCGCTTCATCTATTTCCTGTTCATCGGCGGCATGAGCTTCCCGATCATGCTGGCCCTGGTCCCGCTGTTCTACGTCGTCAACAACATGGGGCTGCTCAACACGATCCACGGGCTGATCCTGGTCTACATCGCCTACTCGCTGCCGTTCACGGTCTTTTTCCTGACCGCGTTCTTCCGCACGCTGCCCACCTCGGTGGCGGAGGCGGCGTTCGTGGACGGGGCCTCGCACACCCGGACGTTCTTCCAGATCATGCTGCCGATGGCCAAGCCCGGCCTGATCAGCGTGGGGATCTTCAACTTCCTGGGGCAGTGGAACCAGTACATGCTGCCGACGGTCCTGAACACCGACCCGGACAAGCGGGTCCTCACCCAGGGCCTGGTGCAGCTCGCCGCCAGCCAGGGCTACAAGGGCGACTGGTCCGGTCTCTTCGCCGGTCTGGTCATGGCGATGCTGCCAGTACTTGGTGCATACATCGTCTTCCAGCGTCAGGTGGTGCAGGGTCTGACGGCGGGAGCTCTCAAGTAGCGCCCCGCTAGGGGCTCGTGCGTGCCGCTCCAGGCCTCTGGAGCGGCCTACACGCATGTGTGCAACTACCCGGATGCGGTTCAACCTCTTGACGGGAGGCGACCCGAACGGCTCAGCTTAGAGTTCACTAGTTGGACATAGACGGGGCCTCATCGATGCGGTCCCGCGCGCAGGAGGTCGTCGTGGAGACTCCGGGGTCGCAGTCGTCGCTGCACCGAGCGAATCTAGAGCGGGTCGTGCGAGCGGTGCGGCTGGCCGGGTCGCTCACGCAGGCGGAGATCGCGAGGACGACGGGTCTGTCCGCCGCGACGGTCTCCAACATCGTGCGCGAGCTCAAGGACGGCGGAACGGTCGAGGTCACCCCCACCTCGGCGGGCGGTCGCCGGGCCCGCAGCGTGTCGCTGAGCGGGGACGCCGGCATCGTCATAGGAGTCGACTTCGGGCACACGCATTTGCGCGTCGCGGTCGGGAATCTCGCCCATCAGGTGCTGGCCGAGGAGTCCGAACCCGTCGATGTGGACGCCTCCTCCACCCAGGGCTTCGACCGGGCGGAAGAGCTGGTCAACCGGCTGATCGCGGCGACCGGAGTGGACCGTTCCAAGATCGCCGGGGTGGGTCTCGGCGTACCCGGGCCGATCGACGTGGAATCGGGCACCCTGGGCTCCACCGCCATCCTCCCGGGCTGGACCGGCACCAGACCCGCCGAGGAGCTGGGCAGCCGTCTGGGCGTACCCGTGCACGTGGACAACGACGCCAACCTGGGCGCCCTCGGTGAGCTGGTCTGGGGCAGCGGCAGGGGGGTCAGGGACCTGGCGTACATCAAGGTCGCCAGCGGGGTCGGCGCGGGACTGGTCATCAACGGCAAGATCTACCGGGGTCCGGGTGGCACAGCGGGAGAAATCGGGCATATTACTCTTGATGAGTCCGGCCCTGTCTGCCGCTGCGGAAACCGGGGCTGCCTGGAGACCTTCACGGCTGCGCGCTATGTGCTGCCGCTCCTCCAGTCCAGCCACGGCACCGACCTGACCATGGAGGGAGTCGTGCGGCTGGCGCGGGACGGAGACCCGGGCTGTCGTCGGGTGATCGCCGACGTCGGCCGACACATCGGCAGTGGAGTCGCCAATCTCTGCAATTTGCTGAACCCGAGCCGAGTGGTCCTCGGTGGCGATCTCGCCGAGGCCGGTGAGCTGGTGCTCGGGCCGATCAGGGAGTCTGTCGGCCGCTATGCGATCCCCAGTGCGGCGCGTCAACTGTCCGTTCTCCCGGGGGCACTTGGAGGCCGTGCGGAGGTGCTCGGAGCACTCGCTCTCGCGCTCAGCGAGATGGGCGATTCGACACTTTTGGACGGGTCGCTGACCCAAGCGACACCTGTCTTCACTTAGAGAACGCACGACGCCGTTGCCATCTCGTTAAGTATTTACTTCTTGACGTCGCACGCGTGGCCGAGTTGACTTCCAGCCACCTCGGCCGCAACGACGCGGCCTCGTCAGGGAGGTTTCTGAAGTGAACACGCGTATGCGTCGTGCCGCCGTTGCTGTCATCGCCACCACGATGGCCGTCGCGCTGGCCGCCTGTGGCAAGGCCGGCGACGACAAGAAGTCCGACAGCAGCTCCTCCAGCTCCTCGGGCGGTACCAACGCCAAGATCGGTCTGCTCCTGCCCGACAGTGTCACCACGCGGTACGAGAAGTTCGACAAGCCGTACTTCGAGGCCAAGGTCAAGGCGCTCTGCGCCGGCTGCACCGTCGAGTACAACAACGCCAACGCCAGCGCGGCCACCCAGGCCCAGCAGGTCAGCAGCATGATCACCAAGGGCGTCAAGGTCATCGTGATCAGCGCCCAGGACTCCGCCGCGATCAAGTCCTCGATCCAGCAGGCGGTCGACAAGGGCATCAAGGTCGTCGCGTACGACCGTCTGGCCCAGGGCCCGGTCTCCGCGTACGTCTCCTTCGACAATGTCGAGGTCGGCAAGCTCCAGGGTGAGGCGCTCCTCGCCTCGCTGGGCTCGAAGGCCACCCCGTCGGCGAACGTCGTCATGATCAACGGTGACGACGCCGACCCGAACGCCGCGATGTTCAAGAAGGGCGCCCACGAGGCCCTCGACGGCAAGGTCAAGATCGCCTACGAGCAGTCGGGTCTGTGGAAGGACACCATCGCCGGGCAGAAGATGTCCGCGGCCATCACGCAGATCGGTGCCAGCAAGATCGCGGGCGTCTACTCCGCCAACGACGGCATGGCCGGTGGCATCGCCACCGTCCTCAAGGGCGCCAAGATCAGCGGCATCCCGCTGACGGGCCAGGACGCGGAGCTCGCCGGTATCCAGCGCATCGTCGCCGGTACCCAGTCCAGCACCGTCTACAAGGCCTTCAAGCCGGAGGCCGAGGCCGCCGCCACGCTCGCCGTGGACCTGGCGCAGGGCAAGAGCATCACCTCGCTCGCCACGACCACCCAGACCAGTGGCTCCGGCGACAAGGTGCCCTCGCAGCTGCTCGTCCCGGTGTCGGTCACCAAGGCCAACATCAAGGACACGGTCATCAAGGACGGTCTCTACACCGTCGCGCAGATCTGCACCTCTGAGTACGCCGCGGCGTGCAAGACGGCCGGTCTGGAGTAACCACCGCCCAGCGGTGACAAAGCCCCTTCGGCGTCCGCCCCACCTTCAAACCCCGCTGTGGGGCGGGCGCCGATCGGAACCCGTGCGAACGCAGCCGTTGCCAACTGGCATCGGCCGCGCGCATGTTCATCTTGTAAATCTGTGCCTAGGCACAACCCTCCGCGGCTATTGACAAGCGCGGCATCCCCGCCGGTCAGGCGGCGAAGGAGATGGTTCAAGTGTCCGCTACGCCCGTGCTGGCGTTGCGCGGAGTCTCCAAGCGATTCGGTGCGGTGCAGGCCCTCACCGACGTAGAGCTGGAGGTTCACGCCGGAGAAGTGGTCGCACTGGTCGGCGACAACGGCGCAGGAAAGTCCACCCTGGTGAAGACGATCGCCGGAGTGCACCCCATCGATGAAGGAGTCATCGAATGGGAGGGCAACCCGGTCAGCATCAACAAGCCGCACGACGCCCAGGGACTCGGCGTCGCGACGGTCTACCAGGACCTCGCGCTGTGCGACAACCTCGACGTCGTCGGCAACCTGTACCTCGGGCGTGAGCTGCTTCGCCGTGGCATCATCGACGAGGTCACGATGGAGAAGAACTCCCGCGAGCTGCTGAGCACGCTCTCCATCCGCATCCCGAGCGTGCGGATCCCGATCGCCAGCCTCTCCGGTGGCCAGCGGCAGGTCGTCGCCATCGCCCGCGCGCTGATCGGTGACCCCAAGGTCGTCATCCTCGACGAGCCCACCGCCGCCCTCGGTGTCGAGCAGACCGCGCAGGTCCTCGACCTGGTCGAGCGGCTGCGCGAGCGCAACCTCGGCGTCATCCTCATCAGCCACAACATGGCCGACGTCAAGGCGGTCGCCGACACCGTCAACGTGCTGCGGCTGGGCAAGAACAACGGCTCCTTCCCGGTGAAGGACACCAGTCAGGAAACGATCATCGCCGCGATCACCGGTGCCACGGACAACGCCGTGACCCGTCGTGCGGTGCGCAGCACGGAGGCGGCAAAGTGAGTGACACGTCAGGCACCGTGAAGAAGGACGCGGTCGAACCGACCGCCGCGGCCCCGGCCGACGACCCCACGGCAGCGGCCGGGTCCGCCACCGTCGTCGACCCGCGTCTGCTGATCCGCGAAGAGGGCTTCAAGGGCTACATCACCGAGTTCAAGCGCAAGGTCAAGGGCGGTGAGCTCGGCTCGCTGCCCGTCGTCACCGGCCTGATCGTCATCGGCCTCATCTTCCAGCTGCAGAACAGCCGGTTCCTGAGCGCGGACAACCTGTCCAACATCAGCTACTACCTGTCGGCCACCGGCATGCTCGCCATCGGCCTGGTCTTCGTGCTGCTGCTCGGCGAGATCGACCTGTCCGTCGGCTCGGTCAGCGGTCTGGCGTCCACCCTGTTCGCCGTCTTCGTGGTCAACCACGGGATGAACGGCTGGCTGGCGCTGCTCCTGACGATCATCACGGGTGTCGGCATCGGCGCGCTGCACGGCTTCTTCTTCGCGAGGATCGGCGTACCGGCGTTCGTCGTCACCCTGGCCGGCTTCCTCGGCTGGAACGGTCTGATGCTGTGGCTGCTCGGTTCGAGCGGCACCATCAACATCCCGGACGAGGGTCCGGTGCACCTGCTCGGCCAGAGCTCGTTCTTCATGGACCAGTCGATCGCGGGCGCCTACATCCTGGCCGCCCTCGGCACCGCGTCCCTGCTCTTCGGCTCGCTCACCGACCAGCGCCGCCGCAAGGCCGCCGGGGTGCCCTTCCGGCCCACCAGCGAGATCTTGCTGCGGGTCGTTCTGCTCGCCGTGGCCGCGTTCGTCACCGCGGCGGTGCTGAACTCGGCGTCCGGTGTCTCCAACTCGCTGGTGATCTTCCTCGCGTCCCTGGTGATCGTGGACTTCGTGCTCCGCCGTACCCCGTACGGCCGTAAGGTCTTCGCGGTCGGTGGCGGCATCGAGGCCGCGCGCCGTGCCGGTATCAACGTGTCCATGATCCGTATCACCGTGTTCGCCATCTCCGGTGGCTTCGCGGCGGTCGGCGGTATGTTCTTCGCCGGTCAGACCCAGAGCGCCACGCTCAACGCCGGCGGCGGCAACACCCTGATGCTGGCCATCGCGGCGGCGGTCATCGGCGGTACGAGCCTCTTCGGCGGTCGCGGCACCGTCTGGTCCGCCCTCCTGGGCATGCTCGTCATCCAGTCGATCCAGACCGGCCTCGACCTGCTCAACATGAACACGTCGATCCAGTACATGATCACGGGTGGCGTCCTGCTCGGCGCGGTCGTCATCGACTCGGTGTCCCGCAAGAGCCAGAAGGCGGCCGGTCGCGGCTGACCTGCGCCCTTGTCGACCAGTGCCCGGTACCGAAGGCGGTGCCGGGCACAGTCATGTCGTAGGAAAGCCTGTTCTTGGGTACAGCCGATCGCGTGACGTATGACGCACAGCCCGGGCGCGGTCCGCAAAGGCGGAACATTAGACTCGACAAGCCCGGCAACAGCTCGATCAGCTCTACTCGCAAGGAGGCACGGGTGCCGCTGCTGACCCGCATCAGGGGACCGCGCGATCTGGACCGGCTCAGCCTGGAGCAGCTGGACCAGCTGGCCGAGGAGATCCGGACCTTCCTCGTCGACGCCGTCTCCAAGACCGGCGGCCACCTCGGCCCAAACCTCGGTGTGGTCGAGCTGACCATCGCCCTGCACCGCGTCTTCGAGTCCCCGAAGGACCGGGTGCTGTTCGACACCGGCCACCAGTCCTACGTCCACAAGCTGCTCACCGGCCGCCAGGACTTCTCCAAGCTGAAGATGAAGGGCGGCCTGTCCGGCTACCCCTCGCAGGCCGAGTCCGAGCACGACGTCATCGAGAACTCGCACGCCTCGACGGTCCTCGGCTGGGCCGACGGCCTCGCCAAGGCCAACCAGGTGCTGAAACGCGACGACCACGTGGTCGCGGTGATCGGTGACGGTGCCCTGACCGGCGGTATGGCCTGGGAGGCGCTGAACAACATCGCCGACGCCAAGGACCGCCCGCTCGTCATCGTCGTCAACGACAACGAGCGGTCGTACGCACCGACCATCGGCGGCCTCGCGAACCACCTGGCGACCCTGCGGACCACTGACGGCTACGAGCGCTTCCTGGCCCGCGGCAAGGACCTCCTGGAGCGCACCCCGGTCGTCGGCAAGCCCCTCTACGAGACGCTGCACGGCGCGAAGAAGGGTCTGAAGGACTTCATCGCCCCGCAGGGCATGTTCGAGGACCTGGGTCTGAAGTACGTCGGTCCCATCGACGGGCACGACATCGACGCCCTGGAGTCCGCGCTCGCGCGGGCCAAGCGCTTCGGCGGGCCGGTCATCGTGCACTGCCTCACCGAGAAGGGCCGCGGCTACCAGCCCGCCCTCCAGGACGAGGCCGACCGCTTCCACGGCATCGGCCCCATCCACCCCGACACGGGCCTGCCGATCAAGGCTTCCGGCGCCGACTGGACCTCCGTCTTCGGCGACGAGATGGTCGCCCTCGGCCAGGAGCGCGAGGACATCGTCGCGATCACCGCCGCGATGCTCCAGCCCGTCGGCCTGAAGAAGTTCGCCGACGCCTTCCCCAACCGCATCTACGACGTCGGCATCGCCGAGCAGCACGCCGCCGTCTCCGCGGCCGGCCTCGCCACCGGGGGACTGCACCCCGTCTTCGCCGTCTACGCCACCTTCCTCAACCGCGCCTTCGACCAGGTGCTGATGGACGTGGCCCTGCACAAGTGCGGGGTGACCTTCGTCCTGGACCGGGCGGGTGTCACCGGCACCGACGGCGCCTCCCACAACGGCATGTGGGACATGTCCATCCTCCAGGTCGTCCCGGGCCTCAGGCTCGCCGCACCGCGCGACGCCGACCAGGTCCGCGCCCAGCTCCGCGAGGCCGTACAGGTCAAGGACGCGCCGACCGTGGTCCGCTTCTCCAAGGGCGCGGTCGGCCCGGCCGTCCCCGCCGTGGGCCGGATCGGCGGCATGGACGTGCTGCGCGTGCCCGGCACCGACGCACCGGACGTCCTGCTGGTCTCGGTCGGCGCCCTGGCACCGATGTGCCTGGAGATCGCCGACCTCCTCGACAAGCAGGGCATCACCACCACCGTCGTCGACCCGCGCTGGGTCAAGCCCGTCGACGAGGCCATGGCCCCGCTCGCCGAACAGCACCGGGTGGTCGTCACCGTCGAGGACAACTCCCGTGTCGGCGGCGTCGGTTCGTCGATCGCACAGGCGTTGCGCGACGCGGGCGTCGACGTCCCGCTGCGCGACTTCGGCATCCCGCCGCGCTTCCTCGACCACGCCTCCCGCGCCGAGGTGATGACGGAGATCGGCCTCACCGCACCGGACATCGCCCGCCAGGTCACCGGCCTGGTCTCGAAACTGGACGGCCGCTTCGACCGCCCCGCCGCGGAGGTCGACTCGGTGGAGTCCGCACGCGACTGAGGCACGGCCGGCACCGCTGAACGGGCCTCTTCCGCCACTCTTTGCAGTGGTGAAAGAGGCCCGTTCGCGTGAATCCACTCGCGCCGGGGCATACGCAGTACGCCCCCTCTCGATCATGTCGAGGACGCCAAGCGTGGGAGGTACACCCGTGAGCAGCACCCTCTTCCGGACGAAGAGAGTCGAACAGTCCATCCAGGACACCGAGGAACCGGAGCACGCGCTCAGGAAGTCCCTCTCCGCCCTGGACCTGACCGTCTTCGGCGTCGGTGTCGTCATCGGCACCGGCATCTTCGTCCTCACCGGCACTGCCGCCAAGAACAACGCCGGCCCGGCGGTCTCCCTGTCCTTCGTCGTGGCCGGCGTCGTCTGTGCCCTCGCGGCGCTCTGCTACGCCGAGTTCGCGTCCACGGTCCCGGTGGCGGGCTCCGCGTACACCTTCTCGTACGCCTCGCTCGGTGAACTTCCCGCCTGGACCATCGGCTGGGACCTGGTCCTCGAACTCGCCCTCGGTACGGCGGTGGTGGCGGTCGGCTGGTCCGGCTACATCCACTCGCTGCTGGACAACGCGGGCTGGCAGCTGCCCGAGGCGCTCAGCGGCCGGGACGGCGCCCACGGCTTCGGCTTCGACATCCTCGCCGCCGCGCTCGTCCTCGTCCTCACCGCGATCCTCGTCCTCGGCATGAAGCTCTCCGCGCGCGTCACCTCCGTCGTCGTCGCCATCAAGGTGGCCGTCGTCCTCGTGGTGATCGTCGCGGGCGCCTTCTTCATCAAGGGCGACAACTACAAGCCGTTCATCCCCAAGGCGCAGTCGGTGGAGGCGGGCGGCAACCTCAAGGCCCCGCTGATCCAGCTGATGTTCGGCTGGGCGCCCTCCAACTTCGGCGTCATGGGCATCTTCACCGCCGCCTCCGTGGTCTTCTTCGCCTTCATCGGCTTCGACGTCGTCGCCACCGCCGCCGAGGAGACCCGCAACCCGCAGCGCGACGTACCACGCGGCATCCTCGGCTCACTGATCATCTGCACCACCCTTTACGTCGCCGTGTCGATCGTCGTCACCGGAATGCAGAAGTACAGCTCGCTGTCGATCGACGCACCCCTCGCGGACGCGTTCAAGGCCACCGGACACCCGTGGTTCGCGGGCCTGATCAGCTTCGGCGCGGCGATCGGCCTGACGACGGTGTGCATGATCCTTCTGCTCGGCCAGGCCCGCGTGTTCTTCGCGATGAGCCGCGACGGACTCCTGCCCCGCTTCTTCTCGCACGTCCACCCGCGCTTCCGCACCCCGTACCGCCCGACCATCCTCCTCGGCGTGGTCATCGCGATCGTCTCGGGCTTCACCAGCCTCAGCGAACTCGCCGAACTGGTCAACATCGGCACCCTGTTCGCGTTCATCGTGGTCGCGATCGGCGTGGTCATCCTCAGAAACAAGCGCCCGGACCTGCCCCGCTCCTTCCGCACCCCCCTGGTCCCGGCCCTCCCCATCGTCTCGGTCCTGGCCTCCCTCTGGCTGATGCTCAACCTCCCCACCGAGACCTGGCTCCGCTTCGCCATCTGGATGGCGATCGGGTTCGTCGTGTACTTCTTCTACGGCCGCACCCACAGCCGACTCGGACAGCAGCAGGCGGCGGAGGCGGGCCGGGCCCCGCAGTCGCCGGGCGGCACCGCACCGTAGTCAACTGCCTTGACCCACCGGCCCCGTGGGCCCCGCTCCGGCGGAACCCACGGGGCCGGACCGCGTGCCCGCCCTGACCGGAATTGGCTGTCGCCATACCGGGGCCGACCCGTAAGCTGCCTCTGCCGCCCTTGTATCGACCGGAAACGACCACGATGATGGGTGGAGTGGTGACGACATGCCACCTCCCGACCGCTCAGTGCGATTCCACTCGGTGGGAATCCGTTCGACACGCGATTCCACGAACCGGCGAAGGAGACCGCGATGACGAATTCCGGAGAGGCATCCGGTGTTGTTCAGAGCGCGTTACGGGCCGTGTCCCCGCAGCCGCCGCAGTTGACCACGCACATCCCCGACTGCGGCACCAGCTCGCTGGACGACCTGGGGAAGATCGACCGGCGCACGCTGAACAGACTGCTGTCGAACGGACGGCACCGGGACTCCGGCTTCAACTCCAGCGTCTGACACCCCGGACACCATGGACCGATGACCGCCGGGACAAGAGCGTTCCGCCAGTTCGTCCTCAAGGTGCACAGCAGATGCGACCTCGCCTGCGACCACTGCTACATCTATGAGCACGCCGACCAGAGTTGGCGGCGTCGACCGCGGGTGATCCCGGACGAGGTGGCGAAGGCGGTCGTGACCCGCATCGCCGATCACGCCAGGGCCCACCCCGAACTCCCGCGCGTGCACGTGATCCTGCACGGCGGAGAGCCCCTGCTCGCCGGCCGCGAGCGACTCGCCCGCATCGCCCGGAACCTGCGTACCGCGCTGGACGGGGTGTGCGAACTCGACCTGCGCATGCAGACCAACGGCCTCCGGCTCGACGACGACCTGTGCCGCATGCTGGTCCGCGAAGGGATCAGCACCGGCGTCTCCCTCGACGGCGACCGAGCCTCGAACGACCGTCATCGCAAGCGGGCCAACGGCACCGGGTCCTACGACGCCGTGGTCCGCGCGGTACGGCTCCTCGGCTCCGCCCCCTACCGCAGTGCCTTCGCCGGCCTGCTGTGCACCATCGACACGGCGAACGAGCCGCTCGCCGTGTACGCGGCACTGGCCGCGCTCGACCCGCCGCGCGTGGACTTCCTTCTGCCGCACGCCACTTGGGACCACCCGCCGCGCGGCGACGCCGCCCACGCGCGCTGGCTGATCGCCGTCTACGACCGCTGGCTCGCCGACGGCAGACCCTTCCCGGTCCGCGTCTTCGACTCGATCGAGGCCGGGCGGGACGGCCAGGAGTCCTTCACCGAGGCGCTCGGCCTCGGCAGCCCCGACCTGGTCGTCGTCGAGACCGACGGGGAGATCGAGCAGGCCGACTGGCTCAAGACGGTGCGGGACGGCGCGCCCGCCACCGGTTTCCACGTCCTGCGGCACAGCTTCGACGAGGCTGCCGCCCACCCCGGCTTCCTGGCCCAGCACGGGGGAGCGGACGCGCTGAGCCGGCAGTGCCGCGACTGCCCCGTGGTGCGGATCTGCGGGGGCGGTCTGTACGGCCATCGCCACCGGGCCGACAACGGCTTCGACAACCCCTCGGTCTACTGCGAAGACCTCTTCCGGCTGATCGGACACGTCCTGCGGACCCCGCGCCCGCAGCCGGTGAGCCTCCCGCACACGCTGCCCGCGCACGGCTTCGACTCCCTCGCTGCGGGCGAAGGGGACGCCGACGCGCTGCGTGCCCTCGCCGCCGCCGAGGCCA